>CAZKYJ010000042.1:796-13746 GCA_964556355.1 uncultured Verrucomicrobiales bacterium
TGATCTCGGCGAGCGGACCCTCTTGGTCGAGGTCGAGAATGGAGGAGTCTTTCAGGCCGAAACTCTCCGCCCGGTCGCCGACGGATTGAAGCAGCGACAGGTAGAGGCTGTTGATGGTGCGGTGGCCGGTCTTCCCGTAGTCGGGATACCGGAGGTAGCGGTTGCCGAGCTTCAGGCGCCCCCCCAGATCTCCGATGAGCACGAACGGCCATTCTTTGCAGACCGGGTGATGCTGGTCGGCGGCGTCGGAGAGGTAGACGACGAGCGTGTTGTCCATCATCGTGCCCTCGCCCTCGGGAACGGCCTCGAGCTTGGCCACGAGCCGGGCCACCTTCTCCATGCATTTGCGCCGGATGTGGGCGTGACAGTCCGCGGCGTCCAGCCCGGCAGCGGATCCGCCGTGACCGATGTGGTGCGAGCCAATGTAGCCCGCTCCCGCTCCCACCTCGCTGCCCATGCAGTCGAGGCCGATGCGGTCCGGCCCCGCCCCCCCCGAGATGGTGACCACGCTGGTCAACCCGGCGATCAGCGCGCCCGCGGCGACGTCGAACTGCGCCTCGAGACGGTCGAAAATCCCCGTTGGCTCGGTCTTCGTCTGGACGAACTCGGCCACCTTGGGATCAATGTTAGGAGCAGCCCGGGCGATCCGCTCGCCCATGCCCGCGAGCATTCCCTGCCGGTCGTGCATCGACTCGAATGCCCCCAGATAGCGGTCGAGCTTCTCCCGCTCCACACCGTCGAGCCGCGCCTGCATCCGCCTGACGTCCTCCCCGAGAAAATCGAGGAGGTTGGTATCCACATCGAAAGCCATGCGTGCGTCACCGACCGCGCCCGCCCCGAAGAACTGGCGGTGGGCCAGTACCGGGTCGAGCACCGTGGGCAGGGCCTTGCCGCGATCCGCGGAGGTGAGGTTGTAGGTCAGCGATCCGGGCTTGTTGGACACCCCGACACCCACGTGGCGGTAGATCCCCCCGAGGTTCCGGGCCAGAGCGGCATCGATGGTTTCCCCGTAGGCGTTCTTGTCCTTCGGCCAGCAACCGAGGGCGGCGAATCCCGTATCGTGGCTCCCCACCGCGATCCGCCCGGAGAGCCCGTTGAGCAGCGTCAACTTCTCGCGATAGGGCTCGAGCGGTTCGAGGCTGAAGGCGAGCGGGTGACCGGTCAGCGGAACGTCCTCCAAGGCGCTCGGGTTCTTCCGGCGCGGGATGCTGGGCGGCTGGATCTCGTCCGGATAAATCCCGTTTCCCTGGACGAAAAAGACGATGCGAGCCGGCTGCGCGCGCCCGGCGGCAGCCGCTTCGAGCTGACGGAGGAACGGGGCGAGGTAGAGGCCCCCCAGCCCGAGGGTCGTGCCTCGGAAAAACGTGCGACGGGTGAGTTGGGACTTGGTCATGACTTCGGGATGTTTTGGTTGGAAGGGCACCTGCTTTCACTGCCGCGGCACGGCCTGGCGCAGGAGGAAGGAGTCGGAGCTGAGGAGCGAGATCACGACGGCGTCGAAACTGCCCCCGCTCTCCCGGTAGGCCCGGTGGGCGTCTTGCAGCGTGTTGGCATCGCCGAGAGATTCGTTGCGCCCCATGAAATAGCGGAAGACGTTGCGCACGAATACCTGCTCGACATAGGGCGAAACGGCGACTGCCTCCATCATCGCGGCCGGCCCGGGGAACCGCCCCTCGAGCCCGGCGACGGGGACGCGCGTGATCGCGCCGCTCGCGTCGACCGGCTGGCCGGCGTCGCGCCGCTGGAAACGCCCGTAGTGGTCGTAGCGCTCGAACGCGAGCCCCAGCGGATCCATGCTCCGGTGGCAGCGCCAGCACTCGGCAGGTTTGGTCGCGCGCTCGAGCCGGTCGCGGAAGCTGGTGTGCTCGAGTTCGGGAACGCGTGCGTCCACGCCGATGGGAACGTCCGGCACAGTTCCCCCGAGCAGGTGCGTGCGAATCCACTTCCCGCGCTGGACCGGGTGGTTGTCGAAATTCCCCGACCACGCGGCCAGCCAGGCGGGATGGGTCAGGACGCCCGCGCGCTCGCCGTCGGGGAAACGGACCGGCTGGAGATCGGCCGACCACTTCCAGTCGACGGGGAGGTTGAACGCCGTGGGGTACTCGTCGCGCCGCTCGTCCCGCGGCTGGAGGGTGCCGGCCTCGTCCTTTTGCCCCCATTTGCTATTGACGTAAAAATCGCGCGTGGTCAGCAGTTCGGCGAGCACCTCGCGATCGGCCTTGAGGATCTCGACGATCGTCATCTCCAGGTCCGCGACGAGGCGGCGCGGATCGTGTTTGCCCCGGTCGGGATGGTCTTTGAAAACCTCCTCGGCATTCATGTAGCCGAAGTACTCCCGGAAGAACCCGAGGATGCGGGGGTTCCTCTCGTAGCCATCAGAATCGTCGACGAGCCGCTCCCGCACCCGCTCGGCCACCCCCTCGGAACTCGCGAGGGCTTCGCCCGCCCGGAAGAATTCGTCCACCGGCCGGTTGTCGAGCGCGTAGGAAAGGGCGAAGGCAGTCTCGCGCTGGCTGAGGCGGGTGCGCCCGTGGGCATCGACGGAACCGTCGCCGAGCTCGCTGCGGAACAGCACCTCCGGCTGCATGAGGACGGCGGTGAGCAATGCCGGCCCGGCCAAAAGGTAGCCGCCGGTTCGCTCGCTACGACGGTAAAACGCTAGGAACGTCTCGGATTCCTCGTCGGTCGGCAGACGGAGGAGCATCTTCTCGAAGGCCTTCCCGATGGCCGAGCGAATTGCCTTCTCGTCCGGCGCCCCCTCCTCACGGACGAGATCTTTGAAAGCCCTGTCCTTGGACTTCGGGGCGACGAGCGCGGCGGCCACCTTTTTGGCGTTGGCCAGGAGGGGCGCGGCGGCGGCCTCATCGATGGAGTAGCTCGACGCGTAGTCGGTGAACCCCGGGCCGTCGGTCAGCGAAAGCCCGTTGGCGAGACCGTCGACACCCTCACCGAGCCGTGGGACGACCGTGTCGTAGATCTGGGGACGGAGGCGCCACAGGCGGGGCGGGGCCGGCTGGACGTACGGCTGCCGATCGCCGAAGAGGAACGCGTGATCGACATAGTTGCCGAACTGCGGTCGCTGGAGTTTCTCATCCGGGACGGCACCTGCATGTTGGGTCTTGAGGATCCCGCCCCGGATCCAGGCCAGGACGTTCGCGCGCTCGGATTCGGATGGCTGAGCCTCTTTCTCCGGCGGCATGTCGCGGAAGAAAAGCTGGTCGCGGACGAGATGCCACCGTTCCAAGGAGTCGCCTGAAAACGACGGCTCGAGCCCCTCGAGCGAGAACTTCCCCTTCGCGGTCAGATCGTCGTGGCACTCGAAACAGTAGCGCTCGAAAAATGGGACGACGCTGCGTTCGTGGATGCTTTCAGCTCCAGCGGTGCCGACCACGCAGAACCAGAAAACCACCAATGTGCAAAGTGGGGCGAGTGGGTCGATTGAAATTGACATCAGTTTTCCATGGTCGGGGTGACCTCACTCCACGAGTCGCCGCCGCGGAGTTCGTCGAGCCACCAGTAGGAGAAGGCGGGCTCACCCCCGTCGCCGAGCCAAAGCATCTCCGGATCGGTGGCGGAGGCGAGCGGCAGGACTACGTCGGGCGCTGGCGGCGTCGCTTGGCCGAGATCGGCGGGATCCGGATTGATCCACAGCCGGGCGCTGGTCGCCCCCCTCTGCAAGACGACAAAAAACACCTGGGTCGGATGGTAGCTATCCGGCCCAAAGGCGAGTTCCTCGCCGGTCGCCAGCCCGAGCCGGCATTGGGCGCGATGGCTCTCCGGTTCCGAGTCAACAACGAGGCGCAGCTGGCGCCCATCGCCGCCCTCCGACGTCCCGAAAGAAACGAGCGTGACGGCGACGTTGGGTTCGACACGGAGCTTCTTGGTAAGGTCGTCGTCCATCTGCAAGATGGCGGAGCTGAACGCGAACGGCCAACGGTGGCCGACGGGATTCGGGGGGGCGCGGCCCGGCCACGATTCCAAGCTCCCGCCTTGAGGCATGGCGAGACCGGGATAACTCAACACGCGCGCGGAATACCCGAGGCGCGAGCGTTCCTGCGCAACGTCCGCAGCGATCCACCCGCCGGTGCCGGGCGGCGGCCACACCTCGCTCCCCCGCCCCGCCGTGAAGGGTTCGTAGAACGGCCCGACGACTTGGACAAATCGCTCATCGATGAATGCGGTCGGCCGCATCGCCGCGACCGCCTTGTCGAGGAGCACGGCCTCGCCGGTCGCCAGTTCTTCGGACACCCCAATCCCGTCCATCGCGGCGACCACCCGGCCTTCGAAGACGTGAATCTGCGTCGTCGCCCCATCGCCCGAGGCCTCGACGGCGAAGCGGGTTCCGAGATCGACCGCGCGCCCGGCCGGCGTGGCGACGGTGAACCCGCGCGCCCGTTCAGGAACTTCGGCAAAGATCTTTCCGGACGCGAGTTCGATGGCCTGCGGCCCACGAAACCGACCAGACCACGGCCCCTCGATCACCAGTCGAACCCCCTCGGTCGTTTCCAGTTCGATGAGGCCGGAAAGCACATCGAAAGCCTGCCCGTCCCGGATGACGGCCCCTCCCAAAGCGCCGCCTCGCCATGCGTCGCCCGAGGACTTGACGATGGTCGCGACCGGTGCTCCCGCCCGTGCCACCCACCAGGCACCGAGACCGATAATTACGAGAGCGGCAACGGCCAGCACGATACGAAAAAAGCGTTGTGGCTCCAGGGGGCGGCGGTGCTCGGCCGTCGAAAGCGCCCCCGTCGCCGCCCGACGGTCGAGATCGAAATGCAGCGCCATCATATCGAGGTAGGACCGGCGCGCAGCGGGAGTCGCCCGCAGCAACATGTCGAGTTCCGCCATTGCCTCCTCGTCGGCAAGACCGTCGGCAACACGCTGCGCCAGCTCGCGAACCCGGAGATGGGAATGGTTCCCGGCTTCCATCAGATCGGGTCGGGAAGCGAAAGTTTTCGGGTCACACAATGAAAGAGTGACTCGCGGATACGCTGGAGCGCCTTGTAGAGTGCATTCGGGCTTCGCCCCGTGCTGGCGGCGAGTTCTTGGAGCGTCCCCTCGTGGGAGTAGCGGTCGTCCAGCAGAGCCCGATCGGCGGCGGGAAGCGCCCGGAGGCACGCCTCCAGCGCGGCGGCGCGCCGGTCGTCCGCCGCGTCGATCTGCCGCCATTCGGCGGCGAGAAGATCGACGACATCCTCGCTGAAATACTTCCGCCTTACCTGCTGGCGCTTGCGGAAGCTGAGCACCTCGTAGCGCGCCACCGTGCAGGCCCAGGGCAGGAACGGGCGCTCGGCATCGTAGGAATCAAACTCGCGCCACAGCTTCTTGGCTGTCTCTTGCATCACGTCATCGACGTCCGCCGGCTGGCCAAGGAGCGCGGCCACGAAGCGAAAAAGCTGGCGCTCGTGCAAGGTGTAAAGACTGGTGAACTCGTCGGGGTTAGCCATGGCGGAGTCGATACGGATTTCGCATCGCATCACAGTAGATGGGTGCCTCGCCGTCCAATCTGCCGAAGAAATTCGAAAAATCTCGCTATTTCACGGCGACGCTCGGCGCACCCATGCCCATCTCGATCCCGCGCGGGCGCCTCGCCTCCGGTTTCGCCGGGCGGCCCGACGCCCAGCCGGTCGCGGTCGATCTACCGCTCAATTCCACGATCGCCATCTATGTACAGATGGACGGTGGTCGTGGATCATTTGACGCTTGGGATCCGGTCACGGCGCAAACCGTCTGTCCTGATCCTCCGCGAGATTGCGGGCGGGGTCGAACTCGAGATTGCGGTCGTTCTCCCGGGGGTTGAAATAATAGCGGAACTTGAGTGATCCCCGCGCATCGACGCTGATCCCGTCAGGGATCTTCGCGAAATGAGCACGGACGATCGCACCGTCGCGCACTTCCACCCGCGTCCGCAAAAACAACGGGGCGTGGGTGTGGCTGATCTTGGAGCTGTCGTAGGTCGAACTCTCGCGTTCGAGGGATTCTCCGTACCCTCCCTCGGGAGCTTCGTACGGCATCGTCAGGCCACAGTAGGGAACGAAGCCATCGGCGAGCTCGATCACCCCGCCCCCCTCAGTCGGGAACGTGATCTCAAGTTTCGCGTCCCACTGCCCGACCCTTCTCTGGAAATCGCTTTGGGTCCAAACTTCATTCCGGGCCGCCGCGGCGCGCTTGCTCATTTCTAACACCTTCTCGAGCTTCGCTCCAGAGTAGTCGAGGCCGTTCAGCCATTTCGCGAACTCGATATTGATATCCGCAAGCAAACCATCACCGAAAGGTCGAACCCAGTCTCCTGCGGCTAAATCAAACCCGATCGCCCCTTCCGCATCGGGAACAGCCAGCTCGACCTCGCGGACGACGAGAGAGACGGGATTCTTTACGCGACGCATGATGACATCGCGACTGTGATCCTCATCGCCGAAGCCGCTTTGAATCACCGAGTCGTAGAACCCTGGCTTGGTCACTTGCACGAATGCGCCGATGACGATCCGATCACGTGCGCTGAACTTGCCGTCCTCGCCGGTGGCTCCCTCGTAGACCTTGCTGTTCCCGTTGCCAGACCGCATGAAGCTGATCAGCGCGTTCGCTCCGGCGATCGGGTCTCCATTGTCGCCGATCACCCGTAGCTCGATCTCATGCGCGTGAGCCGTCGCGCCGAGTACGAGCATGGCTACAATAGCTAGGGTTTGCTTTGTCATTCGTCGAGTCCTCCCCCATTCGATCATCATCGCATACATCTTGTGCAAGTATGGCAGTGCTACGTTCTGCATATTGGAGTGCCGCCAACCCTTGGCCGCCTCGGGATCCGGATGCCCTTCGGCGGCCGGTTGCGGTAAGATAGCGGGTCGCGGACGAGGCGCCAACGCTCCGAGGAGTCACCGTGAACCGATGCCTCAAGCCCCTCGAGCGAGAACTTGCCCTTCGGGGTCGGGTCGTCGTGGTACTCGAGGCGATGGCATTCGAAGGACGGGACGACACTCCGCTGGCAGTCACCCCTGGCCTGAGCGCTCCCGGCCATCGGACTCCGCGTAACCGGGAGAGCGATCGGGCGGATCGTGGACCGCATTGGTCAAGCGTCAATCTCCTATTGTCGGGGCGGACAGGGGGGCGCCGCGTCGGCGGCGCGTTAGCCGGATCGTACGGGGTGGCCGGGAATGCTGTCTCGCCTGCTTGCGGAAGCTCCGCCCTGCGGTGACCTCGCCGCCCCTTGCGAGGTGAAAGGGCGATTTCCGTGGGCGCGTTTTCTGTTCTCACATGCTGTCCTCGCCCCCATTCCGCAACCTGCTAGCATGGGTGGCTCTCGCCCCTGTCGCCGGCACGGCCGGGGGTCAGATCTCCTTCGAGGACGTCACCACCGCGGCGGGACTGCGGAGTCCGCTGGAGGGGATAATGGGACACGGTGCCGCCTTCGGCGACGTCGACGGCGATGGTTTCCTCGACCTCTACGTCGGGGGCTTCGCCGACCGGCCCGACGAGGAGTATGCCCCCGCCTCCGGCCCGGTGCCCAACGCGCTGCTGCGCAACGAAGGCGACGGAACATTCGCCTCGTGGGAGCAGGAACCGGTGGCTTTTTTTGCCCGGACGAGCGGCGCGGTCTTCGCGGATCTCGACAACGATGGCGATGCCGACCTCTACGTCGCCAACAATTGCAAAGGCAAGTCGAGCCGGGAATCGGAACCCCAGCGTGACGCCCAGCTCACGTTCTCGAAGCTCTTCCGCAACGATGACGGCAGGTTCGTCGACGTTTCAGCGGCTTCCGGAGCCTGCCCGGGTTCGCTCGGCACGGCCCGCAACGTCGGGGTTTTCGACTACGACGCGGACGGCCTCCTCGACCTCTTCGTGGTGGAAGATCGTTTCACGAAAAGCCCGCGCAGCGTCCTCTTCCGCAACCTCGGTGGGCTGCGGTTCGAAGACGCCAATGCGGACGCGGGGCTACCGGACGACATCTTCGGGCTCGGGCTCGCCGTCGGCGACCTCAACGACGATGGCCGGCCCGACTTTTTTGTCGGCCATAGCAACCGCATGTTTCTTTCGACCGGCGACGGGAAGTATGTCGAGCCCGAGGGGCTGAACGCCCCGTTCCGATGGGATCCGCTCGACGGCGAGGACTGGCCGTGTGGAGCCGCCTTCGGGGACCTGAACCGCGATGGGCTTCCCGACCTAGTGCTCGCCATCCATGGCGTCAGCGCACGCAACCGGATCTACCTGAACATCGGTCGCGAGAGCACGGCGCCCGCCTTCCGCGACATCACCGCCGAAGCCGGCCTCCCCGATCGCTGGCCCGAGAAAGCGCCCCACGTGGAAATCCAAGACTTCGACAATGACGGTTGGCCAGACCTCTATTTTTCGACCGCCTGGCTCGGCGAGGCGGGTGCGGTAACGCCGCTCATCTACCGCCATCTGGGTGGTGTCACGGCCGGCGGTGTGCCGCGATTCGAAGCCTCGTTCGATCCGGAGAAGATGGGCGCGGGCAAGCTGGTCTACTACCCCGCGGGCCCGTCTGGCGACTACGACAACGACGGGCGGATCGACCTCTTTCTCGTCAACTGGTACCGCGGCGACCACTGCCGGCTCCTGCGCAATACGAGCGCTCCCACGAACCGCTGGCTTCGCCTCCGCGTGCGGGGCGACCGCTTCAACCACCAGGGCGTCGGTACGGTAATCAAGCTCTTCCGTGCCGGCGGCGAAAGGACCCCGGGGACACTGCTCGGCCGCCAGGAACTCGCCACGGGCTACGGTTACGCCAGCGGCCAAGATACCGCCTGCCACTTCGGTCTCGGCGCTGCCGAGGCCGTCGATCTCGAGGTCCGTTTCCCCAGCGGGGAGACCCGCGTGCTCGAGAACATAACCGGGCTCAATCGCAGCCTAACACTGACCCCATGAAGCGCTCCCCACCCGCCGGTGCCGCCCTCGTCGCGGCCGTTTGCGCCGCGCTCCTGCCCGCCACTGCCGCCGGCGTGGACTGGCCGCCCGTCCTCCCGGGCGGGAAGGCCGCCCTCACCATCACGGGAGCACAGCTCCTCCGACCGGTGGCCGAGCTGCGCGAGGGAGTGACGGTCGCCGAGACACCACCGGAGATCACGTTCCTCTACTACGGCTGTCAGACCTACGAGGGGAACCCGTGGAGTGTCTGGGGCGATGGCCTGGCGGTCGATGGCCATTACTACTCCGCCGTGGGCGACCACCGGAGCCCGGAGGGAAACGCCTTCCTCTACGATTTCGATTCGGCCACCGGGACGCTGACCGAACTGGCCGACGTCCGCTCGATCATCGGCCAACGGGATGGCTGGTACACTCCGGGGAAAATCCATAGCCGGATCGACCTCGGTAGCGACGGATGGCTCTACTACTCGACCCACCGGGGCTCGACCCGGGTGGCCGACGACCCGGAAAACCACTTCGAGGGAGATTGGATCCTGCGCACCCAACCGGAGACTGGCGAGTCGGAGATCGTCGTCCATGCCCCGCTGGAAATGCAGAGCCTGCCCACCGGGATGCTCGATGCGCAGCGCATGATCTGGTACGCCGGCACCGCCGATGGGTTACGGGAGCGGGAGCCCCAGTTCCTCGCCTACGACGTTGCGGGACGGCAGACTGTCTTCGCCGCCGACCACGGCCCCCACCGTGCCATGATCCTCGCGCCCGCTTCCGGCCACCTCTACTTTCACGGCGGAGGCCAAGACGACCGGCACCTCTACCGCTTCGATCCGGCGGCTCCGGCCGCTCCCGAGCGCCTCGCGGCGGAGGTCGGCCTCCGTGCCGCGTCCACCCCCACCCCGGACGGGCTCGTCTACACGATCGACCGGGACGAACTGTGGGTTTTCGACACCGCCACGGAACAGGCGCGTTCGCTCGGCCCGGCAGCTGTTGCCGGCCAAGACTACACCACGAGCATCGATGTCGACCGCACCGGGCGCTACCTTTACTACCTGCCCGGCGCGCACGGCGGATCAGAACTCGAAGGCACTCCGGTCGTTCAGTACGATACCCGCACCCGGACGCGGAAGATCCTTTGCTTTCTCCACCCCGCGCTGCAAGACACCGCCGGTTACATCCCCATCGGCAGCTTTAGCTCGGCGCTCTCGCCGGACGGCGGCACCCTCTACGTAACGTGGAACGGTGCCCACGCCCCCGGCGACACCAAGCGACGCGTCCCGTTCCAAAGCGTTGCGATGACCGCCATCGCCATCCCGGAATCCGAACGTCCCGTCGACTGAACTCCCTCGTGGCCATGCTCCCTCTGGAGCGCTCCGTCGTCGCCCAGCTATGACCGCCGAGATACTAGCTCGAGATCATAGCCGCATCGCCCCCACCGGACGACAGCCCGCGTCCGGGAAACTCCGGTGCCAAGCCGGCGGCGTGCTCAATACGCACCCGAATCTTCCACCACCCACCACCTCGCCTACGCCACCGGCGTGGCAGCGGGAGATCGTTCGCCTGCGATCGCAGTCTCGACGCCGTCTACTTCCTGGGGCGAGGGCACCCCGGACACAATCAATCTTCTTCGGTTCGCACGATTCTGAAGATAGGTCGAACCGTCCCCGACGGATTTCCGCACAACTTTTGCGCTTTTCGAATCCGCGATCGCGTGTTGTCATAGTGCAGCAACCATGCCCATCGAGTCCCCCCATCCCGCCTGGCACAAGATCGGAAGTTTCCTCAAGGCAGGCACCCTTATTCCCGCATTTCGGCTGGGGGCGATCACCTTCGGCAATGACGCCATACCGCTTTACCCATGGCCGACCACGCAGGTGGCGGGGCAGCTGCGGCAGCCCGGGAACACCTGTTCCCCGGCCTTCGTTCTCGGTCGCCCGCCCACGGGCCTCCCGGAACTCGCGGGCGTGGGAGCGCTACTCGGCAACCTCTTCGGCCGCTTCTCCGCCAATCCCAGGTTCCACCTCGCGGACTCCGATGCCATCGTCGGTCATCCGCACGCCGCGCAATGAGCCAGAATCCCCGCGTAGATGATGACGGAACGGTCATGTTCGCAACGCTGATCGCGCGTCTCGAAGAAGCCGACTTCGACCGCACCGCAATCTTGCCTCCGAGGGGCACGGACAGCGAGACGGTCTACGCCCTCGAGCGAGGAACGGGTCACGAGACACCGGGCGCTACAACACCTGCCGCCGAGGGAATCGAGGATGCTACCAGCTATGGTTCACATGACACCACGTCCCGGGGAAGGCCGCCCACGGAACCACCGCCGGAGTCGGTGACGTGGATTCGCGACGAATCGACCGTGGTGCCACAGCGGGCGGAACGGCCGGGGGAGCCGGATCTGCGATCCACCGTCAGCCCGGGCACGCGGATCGATCGCTACGTTGTGGCCACCCCGATCGCCAGCGGAGGATTTGCTTCCGTGTTCCACGCGCGGCACGTGTATATCAACCGGGCTGCAGTCATGAAAGTTCTACGGCATGACCTGCCCCGTTACGCCGCCAGCAGCTTCATCCAAGAAGCGCAGGCGCTGGGAAAGATGGATCATCCTGGGGTGGTACGGATCCTCGACGCCAGCGTGAGCGACGGCCTTCCCTACATCGCCATGGAGCATGTCGAGGGGGTCAGCCTTCGCGAACACTTCCGCGCCGTAGGGACCATCTCGGCCACCCGGGCCATGGATCTCCTCGGGGAGGTGTGTAAAGTTCTCAGCCGGCAGGAGGAGCTGGGCATCGTGCACTGCGACCTGAAGCCTGCCAACCTGTTCCTCCGAACGAACGGTCGATTTTGCGTTATCGACTATGGCATTGCGCGGGTCGAGCGCACGGGTGGCCGATTGCGGTCGCCCGCCTCCATCGGGCGGAAAGGCGCCCGGCTGCACGCTTACTCGCCCGGGTATGCATCTCCCGAACAGGTCAGCGGCTCCACGGTCGACCGCCGTTCCGACCTGTTCAGTCTCGGGGTCGTACTTTGGGAAGGCCTCACCGGTCACGCGCCACCCCGCCCCCCGAAAGCCGAAGGCACGTGGCCGGCGCTCCCGTCGATCGGCGACCACAACCCGAACTGTCCGCGAGGGCTGGCGAGCATCGTCGAGTATCTGACGCGGCCCCGCCCCGAAGACCGATACCAATCAGCAAACGAAGTCATCCGGCAGCTAGACGATTTCCGCTATCGGGGCAAAGCTCCCGATCCGCCACTGCGGGGGAGCGTCTTCGTCGGTCTGCCATTCCGGAAGCGGTTCGACCCGGTATTCGAGGCCGTGCACGCCGCGAGCCTCGCCCACTCGCTCGAGGCACGTCGGATGGATCGACTGGTAATGGTCGATGACATCTGGGGACAGATTGTCCAGGAAATCGAGGCCGCACGGCTGGTGATTTGCGACTTTTCGCCCGACGACTCGGGAACGGTGAACCCGAACGTGGTGACCGAGGCCGCCCACGCCCGGGCCATCGGCAAACCGCTCATCGTCCTGTGCCGCGCGGCGTCGGAGGCCCTCCCTTTCGACTGGCGACATTTTCAAGTCCTCGAGTACGAGGAACGGGACGGGTACCGGGCACTGGTCGATAGTCTCGACGTGCGGCTCCGCCACATCGGGAGAGAGGCTGCCGGATCCCCGACCGATCCCGACCCCGCCTGAAATGTCCGCGTCGGCGATGGCTCCGATATTTGGGGGCTGGGAGCCCAACCTGCCGACGCCAGCCGGTGCGCCGGCAAGGGAACGGAGGCACTGGCCACACAGGGCGATACCGGGAGCCGTCTCCGACGAAGGGCCGAACCGAACCGATGGCCCGACCCGGCCACCCTCCCGTCCCAGCAAGCCCGGCCCTCGCGGTGGGTGATGCGGGCGGAAATCGGAGCCGGGCAGAATTGGAGCGCAGCGGACACCGACTGCCGGCAGGCAGCCCCGGAGGGGTGGAGCGGAGCGGAATCAAACAGAGAGGCCATGCGAAAGCGCCGCTGCTCCGCAAGGAGAGGCGGCGGGCGTTCGTCACCCCTCGGGGTGACATGACGTTTCG
>CAZKYJ010000043.1:0-13656 GCA_964556355.1 uncultured Verrucomicrobiales bacterium
ATCCTCGAGGTCGAGACCTCGGCCGCCGAACTCATCGAGACGGTCACCTTGCAGATGACCCTGTCCGGCCAAGATACGACCCGCCCGTGAAGCTCGCCCGCCGCCCGCTGCTCATCGACCCCCCGGCCATGGCCGCGCCGGACATCGCGTTTATCCTCATCGTCTTCTTCCTCGTGTGCGCGTCCGTCCAGCCAGACTCCGGCCGGTCTCAGACGATCCCCCGAACCGAAGACCAACCGCCCGAGACCCCCCGCACCCAGACCATCGATATCTCGGTCACCGCCGGGGCGGTGGTGCTCAATGGAGAGCTGATCGCTCCGGAGGAAGTCGCCCCGCGCATTGCCGCGCTCCTCCGCGGAACCACCCGCGAAGAGGACCGCATCGTGGTCGTCAAGAGCAGCCCGGACACGCCGTACGAGCGCTGGATCCAAGTCACCGCCGCCATCGAGAAGGCCGGCGGCATCGTCACGCTCCAGCTGGAGGAAAAGCGAACCATCTCCATCGAATGAAGATCCCCCGCAAAAAGTTCGACGCCTCGATCCCCGCCATGGCCATGGGCGATATCGCGTTCCTTCTCCTTATTTTCTTTGTCATCCTCGCGCGGGCGCAGGATGACTCCCATCTCCGCTGGCGACCCGCCACCGCCGCCGAACTCGAGGTCGGCGGTGCCGCGCTGGCGACCGTGGTCATTGATGCGGACTACAAGACCCACCTCAACGGCCGGGAGATCGGCAGTGCATCACTGGCCGACGCCCTGGCGGAGCACTTGGGCGACGCCGCCAGCGGCGAGAGGACCGTGCATCTCAAAGTCGACCGCGCCGTCCCCGCCCAGTACTTCGAACCCGTCATCGAGGCGATCAGTCAAGCCGGTGGCGACCTCGTTCATATCCTCAAACCCGAAGCCGAGTCCCGATGAGAAAGAAAGCCGCCCGCCCCGCTTCCGCCGCCCCGGAAGAGGCCCCGTTCCTCCCGATGACCAGCCCGGTCGGTGATGCCCGGAAACTCCGCCGCCACGCCACCGCCTCCGCCGACGAGCTGCGGGCGTTCCTCGCCGAACTCCGGGGAAAAAGCCCCCGCGAGATGCTCGGCGAGGTCGCCAACAGCGACCTCGGCCGCAGCCTCGTCACCGCGACTGCCGGCGCCCTGATCCTCATCGTCACGTTTACGGTCATCCCGTTCGGCTGGTCGATGGTCACCTCGGATCCGACCCCGCCGCCGCCCTCAGTCACGGAAGTTCCCCCGAGCCCGGCGGATTCTCCCGCTGCCACCACCCCAACGGAGCCCGCCAATCCTCTGGCTACCGAAGCGGCTGCCGAGTCACTGGGAATCGGCGAATCGAAGCCCGCTCCACCGGCGGTAAACCCTCTGGACGCCGCCAACGACGATCTCCTCGAAGGCCTTGACTAGGCTGGCCCAGCGACTCCGGGACGCCCTCTACGCGGCGTGGTATCCCCGGGAACGGCGCCCTTTCACGCTCAGCGCGGTCACCTTCGGGCTCTGGCTGATCGGCTGGCTCAACTGGTCGGCATGGCACCTCTTCCCGACCTGGTTCGATGCCGTCGCCTTCACGGGCGGTTCCGTCGCGGCGCTCTACTGGTTCCGCCGCACGCGTCCCGCGGAACAAGTGCCCCGGCGCGCGGCCGCCACCCTCGCCTTCCCCTTCGTCGCCCAGTGGTGCGTCTTCGCCTTCGCCGCACTCGGCCAGCCGGCGCTGGCGCGCCTCGTGAGCCAAGCTAGCATTCTCACCTTGTTTGTCGTCGGGTTGGCCTGGGCCGTCTGGCTCGTCGAACGGCGGAGCCGCGCCCACGCGCTCTCGACCGCGAATGTCCGCGCCCGGATCTGGAACCCCCTCGACCTCGCCGCATGGTACTATCGGCCGCACGGTGCCCGCCTCGACCAGTCGGCCGCGACGTTCGTCGGTTACACGCTCGCCTTTTTCCTCGTCGCCCTGCTCCTCTCCCGCCTTTCGGGCTGCCGCGAGATCTACGAGATGCCGGCCGGGGGAGGCGAGGAAATGCGCATTCGCCAGATCGTCCAGATTCAAAAGGTCATCGAGAAAAAGTACGTCATCAACCCCTTCAGCGCCGTCCTCTTCAACCCGCCACCGGTCGAGGACGTCCCGCTCCGGCTGGAGGAGCTCACCGAGAACCTCTACCAGATCGGGCAGGGATCGGCGGGGGAGCCGGGGTTCTCCGGCGGCACGGCACGGGGCAAGGTCCGCTTTATCCGGCTCGAGTACGAGGGCGGCGACTGGGACCAGGATTTCGGGATCGGCGCCGACCTGAATATGCTCCTCGAGTACGGGATCCGCACGGGCCAGAAAGTCAGTGACCGCACCGAGTCGCGCAAGATCTCCCAGCTCGCCAACTTTCCCGCCACCAAGAGTCCGCCCCTCGTCTATCTCACGGGTCAGCGGAACATCTTCGTCTCCGACCGTGATGTCGAGATCCTGCGCGAGTATCTCACGGACAAGCACGGGCTCCTCTTCGCCGACAACGGTGGCAGCGGCGGATGGCACGGCCAGTTCTTCGAAGTCATGCGGCGCGTCCTGCCCAACATCCAGCCCGTCCGCGTCCCGCTCGACCACCCGGTGCACCGGATCCCCTACGCGATTCCCTCTTTGCCCTACGTGGCCCCCCACGGGGGCAAGGATGCCTGGGGATGGGTGATCGATGGTCGGCTCGTCGCCTACTACCACCCGGGAGATATCGGCGACGCCTGGGCCGACGGCCACGCCGGGGTCAAGCGGGAGATCTGGGAGTACTGCTACCAGCTCGGCACCAACGTCATTTTCTACGCCCACGCCCGATACAACCGATGGCTTGACACCCAAGAGCCCACCGAATAAGCAAGCCCATGCCCCTCCTCCGAATCATGCTTCTCCTCCTGGCGCTCGCCCCCGGCGCCGCCAGGGCAGGCCTCGGCTTCTCCGAACAGATCGCGGTCGACACCTTCGCGTCGATGCGGGAGGTCGAGCGCTACCAGCTCAAGGTCGCGGAGAAATTCTATCTCCAGGAGGAGTTTGCCATCGCCGCCGACGAGTACGAGAAGTACCTGACCCTCTACGAGGCCAGCGCAGGAGCCCCGTATGCCCAGCTCATGTGGAGCCACTGCCAGCGGAGGCTCCGCCACGTCAACACCGCCATCCGCGACGGCTTCCGCTCGGTCATCGACTACTGGCCGGACTCGCCGGAGGCGGTCATGGCGACCTATCTCATCGCCGACTGCTACCGGGAAATCGGCGAGGTCGAGAAGGCGGAAAATGGCTACCGCGACCTCATCCTCGATCGGCCGGACCATTTCGTCGCGCTCCGCTCGAAGCTCGCGCTGCTCGAGCTCGCCCGGGTGGCGAAGAATGACGAAAAGATCCTCGCGTCACTCAAGGAGCTCACCTTCGACACCGAGCGCACCGAGGCCGCTCTCGAGCATTGCGTGAACGCCTCCCGCGAGCTGGCCAAACGCTACCTCTACCGCCCGGACCGCGACCTGGCCGACGAGGCACTCGCCACCAGCTACCCCGATCCTGATGCCCGGCTTCTCCCGCTTCAAGAGCTGGCGCTCGATCCGATCCGCCACCTCCGGGAGAACGGGCCAACCGAGGAAGCCGAACGCGAGGCCGATTATTTCATCGCCGCCCTCGACCAGCGCATCCCCGAAGACCTCACCACCGACGGCACACGGGCGGCCGCCCGCGACCTGCTCTACCGCATCGCCTCGCTCCACTCGGCCGCCGGCCGGGGCGACCAGATCCTCGCCACCTACCTCCGCGCCGGAAAACTGCTGGGGGAGGACGATGATATCCGCGGCCGCATGGCCGATTGGCACAAGGCACGGGAGCGTCGCGACGAGGCGCGGCGGATCTACGCCCGTTTCGATGACAAGATCGCGGGCCGCCAGAATATCGCCAGCATGTTCCGCGAGGAAAGCCGTTGGGACGAGGCGATCGCTGCCTACCGCGAACTCCTCGAACTCGACACCGCCCGCGCCTCGGACTACCACTGGGCCATCGCGGAATGCTACGAGTCGAGCGACCGGCTCCGGGAGGCGATCGGGAGCTACCGGCTGACCGAATCGTTTCCGGGGAGCTACTTTCGCATGGCGGCCTGCCACCGGCGCCTCGACGAAACGGCGGAAGCGCTCTCGCTCTACAACCAGATCAAGACGGCCGGCACCTCCGTGCCCGACGCCGACATCCAGATCGGGTTCACCTGGGAAGAGGCTGGGAAGAAAGAGAATGCGATCAAAGCCTTCCAGCTCACCTGCAAGGCCCACCCCAAGTCTCCGCAGGCGAGCCAGGCGCACGCCCACCTCCAAGACACCTACAAGATCTCGATCACGTTGGGAGGGGCGACCGATGACTGATCGCTCCAGGGCGGCCGCCCCCCACACCGCCGCTTGATGCGGTGCCCGTCCGTGGCGAGGCTCAACGGTATGCATCCCGCCCTACCCCTTGCCCTCGCATCTGCCCTCGTCCTCGTGATCGCCCGGGGGGGGTTCGCGGCCCCAACGGAGCTCGAGGGAGCACGCCCCAATATCGTTCTCGTCATCACCGATGACCAAGGCTACGCGCCGATCGGTCGCCTCGGACATCCGTGGATCGCCACCCCCAACCTCGATGCCCTGCACGACAAGAGCGCGCGCTTCACCCGATTTCTGGTCAGCCCGACCTGCTCGCCGACCCGTTCGGCCCTGATGACTGGGCGGCACCCAATGAAAAATGGCGTGACGCATACCATCCTGGAGCGCGAGCGCATGACCCTCGATGCCACCACGCTCCCGCAAGCGCTGAAAGCCGCCGCCTACACCAGCGGCATTTTTGGAAAATGGCACCTGGGCGACGAGGAACCCTACCAGCCCCACAACCGCGGCTTCGATGAGTCATTCATTCACGGCGCCGGCGGGATCGGCCAGGCCTACGACTGCTCGTGCGCCGACGCCCCCGGCAATTCCTATTTCGACCCGATTGTCAGACACAACGGCAGCTTCGTGCGGACCAAGGGATTCTGCACCGACGTGTTCTTCGCCGCCGCGCTCGGGTGGATCCGGTCGGTCAAAGACGAGGGCGCACCGTTCTTCGCCTACATCTCGACCAACGCGCCGCATGCGCCGTTCCATGCCCCACCCCCCAACCTCGAAAAGTTCACGCAACTCGGCTTCGATAAGAATAAGGCCGGCTACTACGGCATGATCGAGAACATCGACGAAAACATGGGGCGCCTCATGGCGAAGCTCGAGGAGTGGGGCGTCATCGACGATACCCTGGTGATTTTCATGTCCGACAACGGCATGGCGGGTAGCGGCTCCGGCCGGCCCGGGGAGGAACTCGGGCACACTCCGGATGGCCGGCCGATGCTCGCCGACAATGCCTCGATGAAAGGCTTGAAAGGGTCTCCGGACGAGGGGGGCGTCCGCGTTCCCTTCTTCGTTCGCTGGGATGGGAAAGTCGCGCCGGGCCAGGAGATCGCCACGGTGTCTGCCCACATCGACATCTTCCCGACACTGGCGGCGATCGCGGGGGCACCGCTCCCCGGAGGTCAGGTCGAGGGACGCTCGCTCGTCCCGCTGCTGGATGGCACCGCGGCCACCCTGCCCGATCGCTACCTATTCACCCACCAGGCGCGGTGGAAAACCGGCGCGGAGCCCGACGACTTCCAATGGACGAACTTCGCGGTGCGCAACGACCGGTTCCGACTCGTCGGCGAGAAAAACCTTTTCGACATGCATGCCGATCCCGGGCAGACAACCAATGTCATCGATGACCACACGGACGTCGTGGCGGAGATGCGTAGCGCCTACGACACCTTCTGGGTGGAAACGCGTCCGCTCATGGTCAACGAGACCGCCGAGATGTCCCCCACGCGCCCTTACTGGGAACTCTTCGAAGCCCAGGAGGCACTCGGGGGAGTTCCCGATTGGGAGGCGCCGGATCTTTAGGCGCAGTTCCCTCCGGCCACCGCGGTGCGCCCTCCTCCCCGTTCGGTAGGACCTGAGATCTCATCGGTTCAAGCGCGGGTTGCCGTGCCGTGCGGTCTCCGGCATGGTCGTGGCTCACCATGTCTACCGGATGCAGAATGACCCTCGCCATCACCATGGGCGACCCCGCGGGCGTCGGCCCGGAGGTGTGCCTCCAGCTCCTCGCCCGCGCGGACGAGGTGCCCGGCGGCAAAATGATCATCTATGGCGACCAGCACGTCCTCGACCGGGTGGCGGAAGCCACGGGGCTTCCTCCAGCGGCGCCCGGTGCCGTCCGGCATCTCCCGGCTCTGGCCGATCCGGATGCCGTCGTCCCCGGACGGGTCGCCGCCGAGTGTGGACGGGCCTCCTTCACCTACATCGAGACGGCTATCACGGCCGCGCTCGAGGGCGAGATCGACGCCGTCGTCACCGCACCGATCAACAAGGAGGCGCTCCATGCTGCCGGGATCGGGTTCCCCGGGCACACCGAAATCTTTGCCGCCCGCACCGATGCGTCGCGGTCTTGCATGCTCCAGTATTCAGACGAGGTCACGGCCGCCTTTGTCACCTGCCACGTCGGCCACCTGGATGTGGTGCGCCACCTCAGCATCGAGCGCGTCGGCGAAGTCATCGACCTCGCGCAAGCGGCCCTCACGCGGATCGAGGGCAAGCCGCCCGACATGATCGCCTGCGGGCTCAACCCCCACGCCGGCGAGAACGGGCTCTTCGGCAACCGGGAGGAAGAACGCATCATCATCCCCGCGCTAGAAGCAGCTCGCGCACGAGGCGTGTCTATCGATGGCCCGCTACCGCCGGACACTTGTTTCATCCCCTCGAAACGCGCGCGTACCGATTGCTATATCTGCATGTATCACGACCAGGGGCATATCCCGCTCAAGGCACTCGCCTTCGATACCGCCGTCAATGTCACCCTCGGGCTACCAATCGTGCGCACCTCCGTCGACCACGGCACTGCATTCGATATCGCGTGGCAGGGCAAAGCGAAAGCCTCCAGCCTGATCGAGGCCGCCCGGCTCGCCGTGCTCCTCGCGGAACGGCGGTAGATCGGCGGCGAATTCATCGCCTTTTCACCATCCGTTCACAAAGGATTCACCGGGGATGGCTAGCCTCGGTGCATGAAGATTCTCCGATTCCTCTGCTGCTGCTTTCTCGCCACCCTCGCACCGGCGTTGCTCGCCTCCACCACCCCGGGAAGCTCGCCCTATTTTCTCATCGAGGGAACCGATGCGCCAAGCGAGGCCAACCCCGAACATTTCCCGCTCAAATCGACCGTCGCTGAAGTCACCATCTCGGGTGTCATCGCCGACGTGACCCTGACCCAACGCTATGCCAATTCCGGCGAGCGCCCGATCGATGCCGTCTACATTTTCCCCGGATCGACCGGCGCGGCCGTCTACGGCATGGAGGTGCAGATCGGCGAACGCACGACCGTCGCGCAGATCAAGGAGAAGGAGCAGGCGAAACAAGACTACGAGGAAGCGAAAGCACAGAAGAAAAACGCCGCCCTCCTCGAACAACAACGTCCGAACGTTTTTCAGATGAGCGTCGCCAACATCCTTCCGGGTGACGAGGTCGAAGTCGTCCTGCGCTACACCGAATACCTCTATCCAGAAAACCGGGAGTATTCCTTCGTTTTTCCCGGAGTCGTCGGCCCGCGCTACACCGACGGTACTTCTGCCCCAGCCGGCGATGTCGCCGACTGGGTCGCGAACCCGTATCTCAAAGAAGGCGCCCCCGCCCCAGCCGCCTTCGATCTCACCGTCCGGCTCAACGGGGGGCTCCCGCTCGGTGAGATCGCCTGCCCGACCCACGCGGTCGCGATCGAATACACCGATCGGGCGAGCGCCACCGTCAGCCTCCGCCCGGAAGAACGGAAGCAGGCGGCGGATCGCGACTACATCCTCCGCTACAAGCTCGCGGGCGAACAGGTGGCCGGCGGCCTCCTCCTCCACCGCGCGGACGATGGTGGGGAAAACTTCTTCCTCCTCAACGTCCAGCCGCCCGCCCGCATCACCCCCGAAGCCATCGTCCCCCGCGAGTATCTCTTCGTGGTGGATGTGTCGGGGTCGATGAACGGCTTCCCCCTCAATACCGCCAAAACGCTCATGCGCGACCTCCTCTCGTCGCTCCGACCGGGCGAGCGATTCAACGTTCTCCTTTTTGCCGCCTCGGCACGAACCCTCGATGGGGGGATGCTCGACGCGACTCCCGACAACATCGACCGCGCCACCACGTTTCTCGATTCCGCGAAGGGCGGCGGCGGAACCAAGCTCCTCGACGCACTGGAGCGCGCGTTCGACCTCCCCGTCGATGACACCGTCGCCCGCTCGACCGTCGTCGTCACCGACGGCTTTGTCGACGTCGAACGCGAAGCATTCCAACTCATTCGCGACCGCCGGGAGGACGCCAATGTCTTCGCTCTCGGCATCGGCTCCAGCGTCAACCGCTATCTCATCGAAGGCATCGCCAAAGCGGGTGGCGGGGAAGCCTTCGTCGTGACCGAGCCGGGCCAGTCGACCGGCGCCACCGCCCGCCTTCGCAACATGATCGACGCCCCGGTTCTGGCCGGTGCCACTATCGAGATCGAGGGTTTGGATGCCTACGACATAGAGCCTACCCACGTCGGAGACCTCCTCGCCGAACGACCGATCACCGTGACCGGAAAGTGGCGGGGAGAACCAGCCGGCAGAATTATCCTTTCGGGCACTCGTGGCGACGGGAGTCACTACGAGGAGATTCTCCCTATTGGTGGTGCTGAAAACGCGAGCAACCCCGCCCTGCCGCGACTGTGGGCGCGCGAACGCATCGATGCCCTGGCGTCTGACTACGCTCTTGACAAGAACGGAGAGGCCAAACAGGCGATCACCAACCTTGGATTGACTTACAGCCTGCTCACCGAGTTCACCTCGTTCATCGCGGTGTCCGACGAGGCCCGCGAATTCGCCGGTGAGGCGCAAGCCGTCAAACAACCGCTCCCCTTGCCGAAGGGCGTGGGAAACTCGGCCGTCGCCAGCGCGACACCGTCGAGCAATGTGAGCACCGTTCCCGAACCCGGCGTCCCCCTACTCGTACTGATCACTCTCGCCACCCTCGCCTTCACCCGGCACCGCCGGTAGTCCGGAACCTGGATCTTCGCCGCCAATCCCATGTCGAGACTCCGTATCGGGCTTCTGGCTACCATCGGCGTCCTTGGATGGCCGGTCTGGCAATGGATCGCCCTCCGTTTCGACGATGGAACAGGAGAGCCGTGGGGGCTGGTTCCGTTGCTGATCGCCGTCGCGTTCGGCACGGCGCGATACTCGCACGAGGTTCCCCGCTGGGGCCTCGTCGCGGCGGGCGTCGCGGCGGGAGCCACCCTTCTCCTCCATGCCTCGGGTGCGCCGCCACTGCTCCGTGCCGGCATGCTCTTCATCGCCCTCGGGTTGCTCGCTACCGGAGGAACCCGGGGCTGGCCCGGGGTCGTCCTCTTGCTGCTGCTGTCGCTCCCGGTCGTAGCGAGTCTCCAATTCTACGCCGGCTGCCCGCTGCGGGTCGCGGCGGGGTTTCTCGCGGAAGCCATCCTCTCCGCAGGAGGCGCAGGAATCACCCGCGATGGACTCACACTATTCCACGGAGATACCCCCATCCTCATCGACGCCCCATGCAGCGGGGTGCAGATGCTCTGGTGTGCGCTCGTCCTCCACGCCGCGCTCGCCACCCGCGCCGCCAGTTCGTTGTTCAGCACGCTGATCGGATGTGGCGTCACCGTCGCGCTTGTCGTGGTCGCCAACGCCTTGCGGGCGGGAATCCTCATTCTCCAAGAGAGCGCCATCGTCCCGCTGCCGGATTCCCTGCACGAAGGGATCGGACTCGCCGCCTTCGCCGTGCTCGCGTGGGCAATCGTCCGCGTCGGCGGCGGTGCCCCATTCCGACCCACCCAACGCCATCTCATCGGCCTCGGCGGTGCCGCATTTGCCGGGCTCTATCTCTTCGCCACCTTCGCGCTCCCCGCCGCGCCGCATCCTCAGGACCAAACCGACTTCCCCGGCTGGCCCGCCACGTTCAACGGACACGCCCTCACGCCGCTCCCCGAGAACCAGAACGATGCCCGGTTCGCCGAAGGCTTCCCCGGTGAGATCGCCCGCTTGACCGACGGCCGACGTGACTATCTCCTCCGCTGGATGCCCCGGCCCACCCGACAGCTCCACGCCAGCGCCGATTGCCTCCGGGCGAGCGGGTTCACCGTCGGTGCCAGAACCGTCCGTACCGACGCCGACGGCATCGCCTGGGCCTGCTACCCCGCGAGCCGCAACGATCTCCGCCTCGCAATCCGCGAGCGGATCTACTCGGCCGATGCCCAACAGACCTGGACGGATGTTTCCGCGTGGTACTGGGAGGCGGACTCCCCCTGCTGGGCAGTCACGGAAATTAGCCAGCGCCGGTGAGCAAGTTCCCCATCGGCCATGGCACCGAACCCTCGATTATTGAGCGGCAGTACGCTTCCACCGCCTTGGTTCGGTGGCTTGCTGTCCGAATCCGACGGTCGCACCGTGCCGGGCGCCGTTCTCCCCAAGTTCCTCGTCATCCGCAGACCTTGCTCCCCCGAGGTCCCGACGCCCCTTGGCCGTCCGTTGTCCTCGCCGGCTGATGCGCTGGCGCCGTCTGGACGGCGACGCCCGGCCGCTCCCGGCGGAACGGCAGAACCCGGATTTTTAACACACGTCCGCGAGCGATCGCACAGCGCCGAAGAATTCTGGGGCGGGTCGGGCAGAGTCCTGGACGGTAAAGTGATCCGGTCGGAACCGACCCAGTGGGGCACTGGCGAAAAAAGCCGCGACGGCATCGCGTTCGGCGGCGCCTTCGGGGTGGCCGGGGTAGGCGACGACGCTGAGGATGCCGCCGGGGCGGAGCAGCGGGAGGGACGCGCGGAGGGCGGCGAGGGTGGTGTCGATCCGGGTCACGACTGACCGATCACCGCCAGGGAGGTAGCCGAGGTTGAACATGATGGCACCGGCACCCGGCGCGACGTGGTTCGAGATCTCGGAGTGACTGGCGTGGACGAAGGCCACCCGGTCGGCCAGGCCGGCAGCGCCGACCTTCTCCCCGGCCGACGCGATGGCCGCCGCCTGGATATCGAAGGCAAAGACCCGCCCGGTCGCCCCGACGACCTCGGCCAGGAATACGGTGTCGCCACCGTTGCCCGCCGTGGCATCAACGGCCACGTCGCCCTCGCGGAGCCGTGCGCGCACAGCATCTTGCGCGATCTCGGTAACGCGTTTCACGGCGTCGGGAAGCTAGAAATTTTTCCGCAGATCGACGTCGTTGTCGATGGGGGCACCCTGGATGAGGTGGGCGGCGAGCAGGTCGGCGTAAGTCGGGGCATTGAGGACACCTTTCGAGCCGAGACCGTTGAAGAAGGCGACGCGCTCGTGGCTCGGATGGCGCCCCATGAGGACGCGGCTAGCGTTGATGATCGGGCGGACGGCGGCCTCGTGGCCGACGACCTTGTAGCGGGGCTCGACGATCCGGCGGAGGTTGCGACCGATGCGGCGCTCGCCCCATTTGGTCGGCTCGGTGTCGAGCGGATCCCATGAGTAGGTCGATCCGGCGCGGAAGCGTCCTCCGCCGACGGGCAGGAGCCAGCCGCCGGAGTTGAGGATGCGCTTCTGGTGGAACCCGGGGATCTCGACCTCAAGGATTTCGCCTTTGGCCGACTTGAAGGGCACCCAATCGAAGAACGGATTTTCGGCACCCCGATGCCCCTGGCAAAAGACGACATGCGTTGCCCGCACATCTTCCCAGGTAACGCCGCCGGCATCGGCCCTGATGGCGCTGGGGTCGATATCAGCCGCCCGGTAGCTCCCGTTCGATTTCAGCACGCGGGTGACCGCTTTGAGGAAAACGCGCACGTCGAGGTAGCCGCCGCCGTCCATCTCGAAACCGCCATGATCATCGTGGATGCCCTTGCCGGCGGTGCCGGGATTGAGGTTCGGCTGGGAAAGGAACTGACGGTAGTCGGGGCGCTCGGTCAGGCGGTCGGCCCACATGACCCGCTCGGACTCGTCACGGAAAAGCCGAAGGATCTTTTTGTCGTACCAAAACTGGGAGCCGAGGGCGCGCTCGGCAGCCTGGTAGAAACGGACGGCCACGGAAAGCCGCCCGGGGACGGTTTCGCCCATGGCGAGGTTCCTGCCGGTGATCGGGGTGATGAGGCCGGCCGCAACCTTTGACGAGGTGACCTCCTCCTCGCGGTCGACGACGAGAATCCGTTGGCCGCGCGCCATGAGCTGGACGGCGAGGACGGATCCGGCAAGGCCTTGCCCGACAATGAGACAATCGATTTCTGGCATCGCGATCGGCTAGCTCCGTCCCACGTAGTTGAAGGCGTCATCGAAGACGAACGGGCACCCCTCGACCCCGGTGGCGTTGAGGGCGGCGAGCACGCGCTTCTGCGAGCGGGCGGTGAGCTTGCGCCCCCGCCGGGCCTTGGCCACTTCCTTGTGGGTGAGGGGGACGGGCGAGGTGGCCACCACGGCGTGGTTGGTGAGGCCCAGCCGGGTGAGCAGGGCATCGAGCGGCTGCACGCCGGCCTCCATTTCTTCCATTGTCATTCCCCACTTGAAACGTGAATCGCCCAACTGGAAACTCGCATTTCCCATGGCACGCATTCTTCTTTCCACCACCTCCTACCAAGACACCCCTGGAGACCACCACGCGCTCCTGGAAGCGCAGGGCTACGACATTCACCGCGAACGCGGCCCGCTCGACGAGGCGAAAATGTTGGAACTGGCAGGAGGGTTCGATGGTTTTCTCTGCGGGGACGATGCGTTGACCCGGCAGGTGTTGGAGAAGTGCGCCCCCCGGCTGAAGGTGATCAGCAAATACGGGATCGGGCTCGACAAGATCGACCTCGACGCCTGCGCCGACCTCGGGCTCCCGGTGCTCTACACGCCCGGTGTCAACCACACCACGGTGGCCGAGCACACGTTCTGCCTCCTGCTCTCGCTGGTGCGGAACCTCGTCGAGGAGGCCAACCACACGCGGGCGGGCAACTGGGTGCGGATGACCGGCCACGAGATCTGGGGCAAGCGGATCGGCCTCATCGGGCTCGGGCGCATCGGCCAGGAGGTCGCCCGGCGGGCGCACGCGTTCGGGATGGAGATCCACGGTTTCGGCAACCACTGGCCCGAGGCATTGGCGGCGGAGCTCGGCATCACCCGCCACGAGACCATCGATGCGGTCTTCGCCCATGCCGATATCATCTCGCCCCACACCAAGCTGACGGCGGCGACCCACGGACTGATCAACGCCGAGCGGCTCGCGCTCATGCCCGACGGCTCCTACGTGGTCAACACCGGGCGCGGGGAGATGGCCGATCTCCCGGCCATCATCGCGGCCCTCGATTCCGGCAAGCTGGCCGGCTACGGCACCGACGTGCTCGACCAGGAGCCCCCGCCGGCCGACCACCCGCTCCTCGCACATCCGAAGGCGCTCGTCACGCCACACATCGGATCGCGCACCTACGAGTCGGTGCCGCGCCAGGCGCTCAAGGCGACGAACAACCTGATCAATTTCCTCAACGCCAGTGGCGAGATCTTCCAGGCGAACCGGGCGCCCGTGCCCGACGGTGTGACCGTCACAGCAGGGTAGGCCGTCGCGCCCCGCGTCCGACCCACCTGCGCCCTAGCGCCCGGCGACGCT
>CAZKYJ010000044.1:0-3502 GCA_964556355.1 uncultured Verrucomicrobiales bacterium
AGAGTGGTCGATGACCTCGACGCTGCCATCGCCCATATCAACACCTACGGCTCCGGCCACAGCGACGTCATTGTGACCGCCGACGTGGCGGCGGCCGAGCGCTTCCTCGACGAGATTGATTCCGCCGCCGTGTTCGTGAACGCCTCGACCCGCTTCAACGATGGCGAGGAGTTCGGGTTCGGCGCGGAGATCGGCATCAGCACCGACAAGCTCCACGCCCGCGGACCGATGGCGCTCCGCGAGCTGACCTCCTACAAGTACAAGGTGCGCGGCACCGGCCAGACGAAAGCGAGCGCGTGAAGACGCTTCCCGCATCCATCCGCGTAGCGCTCACCGGCCTGATCGCCATCGCGCTGGGCGGCTGCGGTCGCGAATCCGAAGCCCCCCTCGCGGGAAACGCGCCCGAGGCGTCGGCGGAAGACCTGCCCATCGCCCCGCTGCGGGACGCGCCCTCGGTTTTCGTCCGGCGCTTCGCCGACTCGCCCGTGCGCTGGCAGGAATGGAGCGCCGCCACCTTCGAGCTCGCTGCCAGCCTCGGGCGCCCGGTGTTCGTCTACCTCGGTTACTCCGCGTGCCCGTGGTGCGAAAAAATGCGGCGGGAGAGTCTCGAGACCCCGCGTGTCACCCGCACCTTGAACACCCGATTCGTCCCCGTGCTCGCCGATGCCGAAGTGCTGCCGGCCTTGAACACCTCGCTCATCCGCTACGTCAACGCGAGCACCCGGCGGGCGGGATGGCCACTTTGCGTCGCCCTGACGCCGGACGGCATGCCGCTCAGCGCCTTTGGCTACATGCCGCCGCCCGGAACGCGCGACGTGCCCACGCTCGACACCGCCCTCGACCACATCGCCGACCAGTGGGAGGCGTTTCCCGATTTCTATGGCACCCAAGCGGCACGGGATTTCGCCGAATTCCAGAAGCGGGTGATGCCTTCGCCCGTCCCCAGCGGGTGGACGTTCTCCCCCGAGCTCGTCGGCGAGGCGTTCACCCGCCTCGCCTCGGGCTTCGATCCCTCGCACGGCGGACTCTCCGGCTACCCGAAGTTCCCCGTCGCCGCCAAGCTCGAATTCCTCACGTGGCTGGCCGGGTCGGAGGAGCACGCCTCCCCCTACCAGCGAGAGCGGGCGGCCTCCATGGTGCGGACGACACTCGAGGCCATGGCCGCCTCCGCCCTCTACGACCATGTTGGGGGCGGGTTTTTCCGCTACTCGACCGACACCTCATGGAACGCGCCGAACTTTGAAAAGATGCTCGCCGACCAGGCGGTGCTCGCGCGGCTCTACGTCCATGCTTCGCAGGTCCTGGACGAGCCCCGGTTTGCCGGGTTGGCCCGCCAACTTTTCGCCTTCGCGGATACCGCATTCGCCCTGCCTGGCGGCGGCTACGCGACTTCCCTCGATACCGGCGGTGGTCCGGACGGCAAGCCGACCGGGTGGTTCTATCTCTGGAGCAGCGAGGAGATCGACGGAGCTCTCGAAACCGCTGACCGGGAACTTTTCACCAGGGCCAGCGAGATCCGAGCGCGGGGCAATATCCCGTCGGCCGACACCTACGCCGAACCCCCGACCTTGGGAAATCTCCCGCGGCTGACCGAACTGGCGGAGGCCACCGAGACGCTCGGGCTCAGTCCCGTGGCGGCGGCGGAATCAATCGACCGCGCGCTCTCCGCGCTGAAGGAAGCCCGCGATGCCCGCACGCCCCCCCGCCGGGATGACAAGGTCATCCTCTCCGACAACGCGCTGATGCTCAGCGCTTTGGCTACTGCGGCACGGCAGCTGGACGACCCGGCTCTCGGCGAAAAAGCCTCGGCGCTCGCCGACTTCCTTCTCGCCAGCTTTTACGACCCTTCCCGGACCGGCAGCCCCCTGGTGCGCATCGCGCACGATGGCGTCGCCGGTGTGCCGGCCGCACGGGTCGACTACGCAAGCCTGATTGCCGGACTTCTCGATCTCGCCGCGCTGGAGGGTCTGGGGAGCGAGCACCGGAGGGAGATCGCCCGCGAACTGCAAGGCCACCAGCTCCAACAGTTTCCATCGGTCGCCAGCGGTTCGGGCAGCGATCAGACCGCCCCGTTTCTGCCCGCGATCGTCGACGACGGCGCCGCCCCCAGCGGGCTCTCGCTCACGGTGGACAACCTCCTCCGGCTCGATGGGGAAGACGGGGCGATGGCGCGGGTCGCCCGTGCGATTGCGCGGGGCCAGGCCGGGCTGCTCGAGGAGAACCCGGAGGTGGCGACCCATCTTATCATGTCGCTCGCGCGAGGCTCTGGCGCGGCGCCTTGAGCCCAAATCTTCCCTTGCGGGAAATTCGGTTTCCGTGTTACATCGGCCAGTCGGTAGAGTCCGTATTTTCCCGTCCAGACCTGCCTCGCAACCCCAGCGCCAACCCCAAAATCGAAGCCATGAACCCGCTACGCCGCCTTGCCACCCTCGCCGCCGTTCCTGTGGTGGTCGCCACCCTCGTTTGCATCCCGTCCGCCACCTTCGCCAAAGACACGGTCACCCTCAAGAGCGGACAAGAACTCGTCGGCACCATCCTCAGCGAGACCGACGAATCGATCACCATCGAGTACAACGCGACGCCGACGATCAAGGACACCAAAACGGTCTCCCGCGACGAGATCGCCGACATCCACCGCGAGACGCCCGACGAGATCCTCTTCGCCGAGGAGATCGAGGGCACCCTACCCGCCCCCGACCTCCTCACCGCCCCGGATTACGACAAGCTGATCGCCGACACCACGGGCAAATTCCTCAAAGAGTTTCCCAACAGCAAACTCGCCCCACAGGTGAAGGAAATGCAGGCGACCTTGGAAGCCGAGCGTGCCCAAGCCGCCGAAGGCTTCCGCAAGTTCTCCGGCGAGTGGCTATCGGCCGAAGATTTTGCCGGCAAGCAGTATAACATCGAAGCGGCCGTCCTACTGGGCGAGACGAAGGCGCTGGCCGAAGAAGGCAAATTGAACGCCGCCCTTCGCAAATTCACCGCCATCGAGAAAAACTACCCGCACTCCAAAGCCTACCCGAGTGCCGTCTCCTATGTGGTGACGATCATCCCCGACTACCAGGCGCAACTCCTCGCCGTCGAATCCGCCATGCCCGGGCTGCTCAAGGACCGCGAGGAGGGCGCGATGAAGCTAGACCCGGAATCGAAGCGGGAGAACATGAAGGCTATCGAGGAGGAGTTGCAGGAGTGGGAGGCGCTCCGCGCGAAGGAAAAAGAATCCGGCACCGTCTGGACCTCGGTCTACTATCTCAGTGAATCCGACGTGAAGTCCGCCTTGCAGACCGCCGACAAGGAGCTCAAACGGCTTTCTGCCATCGACACGAAAGCTCTCGCTGCGGCTGCCGATTTCACCACCAAAGCGCTGGAGGAGCAGGCAAAAGGCAACTACGACGCCGCCCTCGCCTTCGTGAAACGGGCGGAAGAAAACGTCCGCAACTCCGAGCGGATCAAAGAACTCAAGGCCGAGATCGTCGCGCAGCAGGAGGCGGCGAAAGCGGAG
>CAZKYJ010000044.1:3512-5275 GCA_964556355.1 uncultured Verrucomicrobiales bacterium
GACCGGAATCCTTCCCGACACCGGTGCCGGCGCTGCAGCGGCGCCGGCCGAGACCGGCGACGACATGCCGGCTGCCAGCGAAGCCGCCGAGGAGGAGGCGGAGGCTCCCGAGACGGCAGCAGCGGCGGATGCCCCCGCCGCGGCGGAAGAACCGATGGCCGCCGAAGAGGAGGCGACCGCCACGGACGATTCCCCCGCACCGGCCGAGGCCCCGTCGACTTCCCCCGCACCCGCTGCCGAGGAAGAGGGTGGATTGCCCATCCGCATGATCCTCTTCGGAGTCGTCGGGTTGCTCCTCGTCGTGGTGGTCGTGGCCAAGGTCATGCAGAAACCGAAGGATTCTTGATGAGCGGAAGCAGCAGAGCGGGAAGCATCGATCGCAAGACGGCGGAGACCGACATCTCCATCTCCCTGACTGTCGACGGGAGCGGAACCTCAGAGATCGCGACCGGCATCCCGTTCTTCGACCACATGCTCACGCTCTTCGCGAAGCACGGGCTCTTCGACCTTGAGGTGCGCGCGGCCGGCGATATCGAGGTCGACTTTCACCATACCGTCGAAGACACCGGCATCGCCCTCGGCCAAGCGTTCAAGATGGCGCTCGGGGCCAAGGCGGGCATCGTCCGCTACGGGTGGGCCTTCCTGCCCATGGACGAGACGCTCGCCCGGGTGGCCGTCGATCTCAGTGGTCGTGCCTACCTCGAACACCGTGTGCCCGGGAACCCGGAGGCCATCAACGGCAACTTTTCGTTCCAGCTCGTGGAGGAGTTTCTCCGCGGCTTCGCCTTCAACATCGGTGCCAACGTCCACACCGAGATCCTCTACGGTCGCGACTCTCACCACATGTCTGAGGCCCTCTTCAAAGGGCTCGCCCGCGCCCTCGACGCCGCAACCCTGCTCGACCCCCGCGTCCGCGGCGTGCCCTCGACCAAGGACGTGCTCTAACCCAATCGCGGAACCGTGCTCACCGGAATCATCGACTACGGCGGCGGAAACCTCCGCAGCGTCGTCAACGCCGTGGAGGCTATCGGACGCCCCTGCCGGCTTGTCGCCTCGCCCGACGACACCGGCGATCTCGACGCGCTCATCTTCCCCGGCCAGGGCTCTTTCGGCGATAGCGTCAAGAATCTCAAAGCGGTCGGGCTATGGGAGTTTGTCACCGGATGGGTCGCCGACGACCGCCCGTTTCTCGGCATCTGTCTCGGCTATCAGATCCTTTTCGACGGTGGCGAGGAATCCCCCGGAATTGCCGGACTCGGGGTGTTCCCCGGCCAGGTCGTCCGCTTCCGCGAAGAACCGGGTCTCAAAATCCCCCACATGGGCTGGAACCGCGTGGTGCCCGCCGATCCGACCGACCCGATCTGGGCAGGGATTCCCGAAGAGGCCTACTTCTACTTCGTCCACTCCTACTACCCCGCCCCGGACGATCCGTCGATCAGCGGCGCCACCACCTACTACGGGCTACCGTTCGCCTCCGCCATCATCCACGGGAACACGGTCGCCACCCAGTTCCACCCCGAGAAAAGCCAAGCGCTCGGCCTGCGCCTGCTGGGCAATTTTTTTACGCGGGCCGAAGCTGCCCTAGCGACCACGTCCCCCCCCGCCGCCGGGGCGTAACCCACCACAATGGCCAAGTTTTTCACCCCAATGCGCACCCAGGCGATCGCCGTCACGGTGCTTGCCCTCGGCGTCGATTACCTCGCCCGGAAAGGGCTCCGCCAATCGTGGCGCTACGTCGCCAAGACCGATCCGCCGCTCAACCC
>CAZKYJ010000044.1:5285-13477 GCA_964556355.1 uncultured Verrucomicrobiales bacterium
CGTCGCCACCCGTTACGCGACAGCCTACCTGGCGAGTGGCGACGACTCGATCGATGAGGATTCCTTGGCCACGATGACCGAGGCCGAGTCGGCGCTGTAGGACCCACCGCCGGTATCCGCGCGACCCCGGTTTCCCGCGCCTCACTCCGAAATGGCGCCGCCGACCTCACATCAGCCTTGCCAAGAAACGGGTGAGCCCGGATTCTGGCAGCGGCGCCTCATCTGGCCGATCAGGCGACAGCTGGTGCAAGGCGCGTCGGTTGAGCGGCTTACCTGGGCGGTCGTCGTCGCTCTCGTCACCGGCATTTTCCCCATCCTCGGCACCACCACGATCGTGGCCCTGGTGGCCGGGTATCTCTTCCGGCTCAACCAGCCCGTCATTCACGCGGTCAACCTGGTGTGCTACCCCTTGCATATCCTCCTGATTCTCCCTTTTGTCCGCTTCGGCGAGTGGCTGTTCGGGGCCGGACCCGTCCCGTTTTCCATTCCCGAGATGCTCGCTATCTTCAAGGATTCGCCGGCCCGCTTCTTCGAGCTCTACGGGATGACCTGCCTCTATTGCATCGCCGCCTGGGGGCTTGTCGCGCCCGTGCTCGGCGCGGTGCTCTACCCGGCGATGCTCCCCCTGGTCAGGAAACTCAAGCCTGCCTGACTTCCCCCGCCGCCCTCGTCTGTCTCAGACAGGGGAGCCCATTGCACAACCCGACGCGAAGAATCGCCATCCGAGGCGTCCTCCGCCGCTCGCACAACGAAGCAAGTGGGTGCCCACGGGACAAGCCACCACGACCTCGATTCCCCATCATGAAACCATTGCCAAACCTTGTCGTTCCAACGCTTAGCTTCGTCGCGGGCTCCTTAACTTCCCTCGTCGTCGCCAGTTGCGTCAGCGGCCCTTCCTCCGCCGGGCGCGTCCCGGAGTACAACACGGCGCTGGCCGCAGCCCACCGCATCCCGACCGTCGCCGCCGGTAGCGCCGAGGCAGAGGCCGCCCTTGGCAGGTGGAAAAACCTGCTGGCCGATCTCACCTATGACGCACTTCGGGGGCAGGTGCTCGCTGTCTACGCGGACTCGCTCTATTTCAATGATACCCTCAAGACCCTCCGCACCGGGGCGGCGGTCGAAGACCACCTCCTGAGCACCGGCAAGCTCCTCGACAGCGGCTCGGTCGAATACCGCACGGAATTCCGCGACTCCCTTGGCGATTACTACGTGCGATGGGAGATGCGCTATGCCGGTCCGAAGCTCAACGGCGGCGAGCCCATCGTCACCGTCGGCATGTCCCAGCTCCGCTTCGACGAGGATGGCAAAGTCATCTTCCACCAAGACTATTGGGATTCGACCTCCGGCGTCTTCGAACACCTCCCCGTCGTCGGCGGACCGCTGCGGTGGTTGCGTGCACGGATGTAGGGCGCCAACGCAGCGGCCCCATCCCGTTGCCACCGGCGCGCGCAAGGCATCGTCTCCCCGTCCGGGAAACCCGAGGAAATACGAAACAAGACCAGAAGGTCGAAACGGACGTCCACACCGTGTCGGGCTCGAATTTTGAAGCCGACCTCCTCGGGCAGCGGTTGGATCCGATGGGGAGAGGCGGATGGGAGCTCGTGTCGGCCTTCGCCATCGAGAAGACCGAAGGCGGCTCGAGGTAGGTGATCGCCGCAACCGATAGCCCAGGGAGCCGGTGATCTTCGCGAGGTCCAGAGGCGTTTTCGTCCACGCCGCGAGACGCGGGAACCCACTCTCCCCCGGCATTGCCGTCCGGAATTGGGCGCGGAGCCGCGGACGGGACACCCGCCCGTCACTTGCAATTCCGCCGCGCCCGGAAAAACGATAGCGCCGATGAACGGCAAACTCGGTGAGGTGTTCTCCGCCTTCTCCAAACTCGGCCTGATCTCGTTCGGGGGACCGGTGGCGCATCTCGGCTACTTCAGGGACGAGATCGTCGTGCGCCGAAAATGGCTCGATGAGGCCGCCTACGCCGACCTCGTCGCGCTCTGCCAGTTCCTGCCGGGTCCGGCCAGCAGCCAGGTCGTTTTCGCCCTCGGCCTGCGCCGGGCGGGGATCTTGGGCGGGCTCGTCGCCTCGCTGTGCTTCACCCTGCCCTCCGCCGTCGCGCTCATCCTCTTCGCCCTCGGGATTTCTCGTGTCGGTGATCTCGGCGGCGCCGGGTGGCTGCACGGGCTCAAAGTCGCCGCCGTCGCGGTCGTGGCGCAGGCGGTCTGGGGGATGGCCACGAAGCTTTGTCCGGATCGGCCGCGCGTGACGGTGGCGATGGCGGCCGCGATCGGCGTGCTCGCGTGGCCGGGCGCCGTCGGGCAGGTCATGGCTATCCTGATCGGCGGCCTGGTCGGCTGGGTACTCTACCGGAATGAAACGTCGCGCTCCGAACGCCTGGTCCCGGCGGATGTGGGGGGGCACATTCCAGCCGCCGCAGCGCTCGCATTCTTCTTTGCACTGCTCATCGCCCTGCCGGTGATCGTCGCCCAGACCGAGTCGGTGGCGCTGGCGATGTTTGATAGCTTCTACCGCTCCGGCTCGCTCGTCTTCGGGGGTGGCCACGTCGTGCTGCCGCTACTGCGAGCCGAGGTCGTGCCGCCCGGCTGGGTGGGCGACGACGCGTTCTTGGCCGGCTACGGTGCCGCCCAGGCCGTGCCGGGTCCGCTTTTCACTTTCGCCGCCTACCTCGGGGCATCGATGACCCCCGAGCCCAACGGCTGGGCGGGCGGGTTCTGGTGTTTGGCCGCGATTTTCCTCCCGGCGCTCCTGTTGGTCGGCGGCACCCTTCCGTTTTGGGAGAAACTGCGCACCCTCCCCTGGGCGCAGGCCGCGCTGCGGGGTACGAACGCGGCCGTCGTCGGGATTCTCATGGCCGCCCTCTACGACCCCGTGTGGGTCGAAGGCATCCAAGACGCCACCCACTTCGCGGTCGGGCTTGCCACCTTCGGCGCGCTCGTTTTCTGGAAAGTGCCGCCGTGGGCCGTCGTGCTCGGCGCGGCCGGACTGGGGGCGCTGCTCCTGTAGTCTTCACCGACCGTCTGCCACCCCCCAATCGCCTTGCCCCCCCCTGCCCGATCGATCTACGCGTCATTCGATCTCTACCCCTCGGCCAAAGGGGCATCGACCCACATCGCCGTTGCCGCGCGGGCGCTGCGCCGTGCCGCCGGAGGGGGACGCTTGCTCACCCTCGGTGACCGGCGCGCCCACCACTGGCACCATCCGCACCGCGGGCCAGAGCCCGACTTCCTTGCCCGCGCCGAAAACTTCGCCCGGTTCGTCGCCTCCCATGCCGCCGTTCCCGGTCCGGACCAGCTGCGGATCGCCCAGTTCCGCGACCCCTGGTCGGGCATCCCGCTCATCCACTCCCTGCCCCGCTCTTGCCCGCTGGTGTATGAGGTGAACGGCCTACCGTCCATCGAGCTTCCCACCCGGTATCCCCGGCTTCCCGACGCCGTCCGGCGGACTCTCGCATCCCTCGAACGCCGTTGCCTCGACCGCGCCGCCGCCGTCCTGACACCGTCCGCCACCACCGCCGGCCACCTCTCGGGTCACTACGACGTTCCGCCCGAGAAGATCACGGTGGTTCCCAACGGTGCGGACATCCCGTCGCCGCAGCCCCCACCCGCAGATGCTCCCGGTTCCTACCTCATCTACTTCGGTGCACTCCAGCCTTGGCAGGGGCTTCCCACCCTGCTCCGCGCATTTGCGCAGCTCCCCGATCTGATGTCGCTCCGCCTCGTCGTCGCCGCTTCCGGATCCTACCGTCCGCACAAGCGGCTGCGCGCCCTCGCCGCCCAACTCCGCATCGCGGATCGCGTCCTCTGGATTGGGCCGCTCGAAAAAACCGCGCTCTCGGCGTGGCTGCAGAACGCCATCCTATCAGTCGCCCCGCTGTCCGCCTCCCCACGAAATCTCACCCAAGGGTGTTGCCCGCTCAAGATCATCGAGTCCATGGCCGCCGGAACCCCGGTCGTCGCCTCGGATCTCCCCGTCACCCGGGAGCTCGTGTACCACAACCTCACCGCCCTGCTCGTCCCGCCCGATCGTCCCGCGGAGCTCGCCCTGCATATTCGCCATCTGGTCGACCGGCCGGCGCTCCGCCAGCGCCTCGCCGAGGCCGCGCGCCTCCGTGTCAGCAGGCAGCTGACCTGGGACGCCACACGCCGCCGCCTCGCCGCCTTCTACCGTTCCATTATCGGGTGAAGTTTCTCATTGCCCCGGTTGGCTCCCTCGTGACACACTCTCACCGGCATGACAACTCCCCACTCCGAAGCGTTCGCCACCCAACTCCGCAAGGTGGGCGTGATCTCGGCCAAGCTTCCCGCCCAGTCATGCCTCGATATTTTCAGTGCGATCGAGGCGCGCAACGAGCGCATCCGTCTGCCCCGGACAATCGCCACCCTCGCTCTCCTCGCCGCCGCCGCCTCGGTGTTCGGGGCGATCGCCACCGGATACTCCATCCTCGTCGCTGCGGCCGCGATCCTCGGCCTGACCGCCATCGTGGTCTTCGCGGTGAACCGCCGTTGGACCACCCCGGCCATGGTCTCCAGCTTCGCCATTCCCGCCCTGCGGATCTTCAAAGACGACACCACACCTAGCACCGAGATCGACTTCGCCCTGGATCTCCGCGGCCCGACCCACCCCGCCAAAAAAGTCTCCACCGCCCCGGTTCCGGAACTCCTGAACCGACCCGGCGTCACCAGGGCCAGCGAGACGATCTACACCGATCCCATCGTCACCCTCTCCGGCAAACTCACCGACGGGTCCGCGATCCGAGCGACGGTCACCGACCACGCCCGCGTCCGGCGCATCGGCAAGCGCAACCGGCGTGGCAAATACAAATCGAAAAGCAAGACCAAAGCACGGCGGGTCATCCGCGTCCGCGTCCGGCGCAACCCGGCCACCGAGTTCGTCCCGGCGGCGACGACGCCCGGCCCGCCCCCGCTCGCAGTCGCCATCCGGCTCGGCGACGATCCCGACCGCCCCGCCGCCACCGCCTCGCTCACCCGGACGATCTTGGCGCCCGGTCCGAGATCGGCGGAGGAGATCAGCACCTTCACCACTCTCGTGGCCGCCGCCTTCGCTGCGACCCAAAGATCCTAGCACAACACGAAATGCCTTCTCTCCGCTGCCAGATCCCCCGCGGGTTCTTCGTCTCCCGACCCTGTGACGCCCCGACCAAAGCGGTCTGCGCCACCTGCCTTCGCCCGACCTGCCCCGCCTGCATGGCCGAGGGATCGGTCTGCAAGCTTTGCGCCCGCGGGACCGCGCATCCCGATGACCACGACGACGGGCACGAGGCGATGCGCATGCGGTTCCACCGCGACCACGGCCGCGCGGTACACCGCAGGCACCGCGACGACGATCGCCCTCGGGAGGACGATCGCGAGGGGGATCCCGGCCCCGCATTTGATCCGGCAACCGCCGCCCTCGCAGCCGGCGCCATGGCAGCGGGTGCCTCCGACGTCGGATCCGAAGACCCGGCGGTGGCCCCCGACGAAGACGACGGCGCGACCGGCCTGGAGGCCGGCTCGGAGGCCTCCGTTTTCGACAGTTGATCGCGCCACTTCCCGTGCCTCCCCACCACCGACTCCTCTGGTTGACCGAACACTACCCACCGGGCGGAGGGGGCATGGCGGTCTCCTGCGACCGCATCGTCATGTCCCTGCGGAAACGGGGGCACCTCGTCGATGTCGTCCACCTCGTCCCTTCGGCATCGGCGAATTCGTCGCCATCGCTGGCCTGGCTCCCGCGGGAGTCCGGGCGTGAGCTCCTCTCGCCCCTCCACGCCGACCGCCCCCACAGCCTCAACCTGCTCGCCGAGCATCTCCTCACTTCCGCGCCCCCGGGAGGCTGGACGCACACCGTCGCCTTCGGTGGAAATATCCCGGTCCTCGCGGCCCCCGTCCTCGCCGCGTGGAGCGGATCGGAACTCGTCGTCCTCCTCCGCGGCAACGACTTTGACACCGCGGTCTTCTCCTCGCGGAAGCGCGCCCAGCTCCTCGCCGCCATCGACGCTTGCAGAGCGGTCGGTGCCGTCAGCACCACGGCCATCGCCCGGCTCCGCGCCCTCCGTCCGGCCGCCCCTGCAATCTTCACCCCGAATGGCATCGACACCGAGCTCTGGGCGACCTCCCCGTCGTTCGTCACTGCCGCCGAGGGTTGGCGGGAAAGGCACAATCCCGGGGGGGATCGCATCGTCGTCGGCCTCTTTGGCACCCTCAAGGCCAAGAAGGGTGCCAGCTTCCTCGTGCGCCAGATCCTCGCTGCCAACCTCGCCGATCACTTCCTCCTCCGCATCGTCGGCACTCCGGACGCCGAATTCAAGAGCGTCCTGACGGAAGCCGGGGAAGCCCTCCGCTACCAGCTCGAACCACCGGCGCCGCGCGCCGTCCTCCCGGGGAAGTACCTCTCCTGCGATCTCGTCGCGCTGCCCTCGTTCTACGACGGAATGCCCAACGTCCTCCTGGAGGCCGGCGCTCTCGGAGTTCCCATCCTCGCCTCGCTGGTCGGGGGGATCGCCGACGTCGCCGGTTCCGGTGACTTCGGGTTCACCTTTCCACCGGGAGATCGCGAGGCGTGCACCGCCGCGCTCCACCGGGCGGCTGCATCGACGGCCGGGCAGCGTCGGGCTTTCGGCCGCGCTTTTGCCCACTGTGTCGCCAGCCGTTTTTCCCCGGCCGCCGAAGCGGACGCCATCCTCGAGACCCTAACCCTACAGTCATCATGCTGATCCTCCGCCTCCTCGTCCCCCTCGCTCTTTCGGCCACCCTCGCCACCGCCGGACCACCGACCTACTTCGCCCGCGCCAAGATCAAGGATGCCGCCGGCGCGGAGGTCGCGTCGATCAAGTTTTACCCGGAAAAAGCAAAGATCGAACTCCCCGGCCAGACGCTGGAGTCGAGGGACCCGAGCGGCCAGAAGATCAAATACAAGGACGTGGAGACCGGGACGGTCGCCTATGAGGTGAAGCTCTCCACGCCCGGCAATTTCAAACTCCGGCAGCCGGACGGCACCCTCCTTTGGAAGGTCAAGTCCGGCCCCGAGGGGATCACCGTTGCCGACAACGAGTCGGGGGAAGCCCCCATCGTGGTGGCGGGCGACACCCTCGCCGACGACGGCCGCCCGGTCGGCAGGACGAACCAGTCGTCGTCGGCCTCCAACAGGGCGAAGCTGTCTGATCCTTCGGGAGATGTCGTGTTCGCCGCCGAATGGACGTTCCCACCGCCGCCCGCGGCACTCGCCCTCTGGATGGCGATGCGCATCCCGGCGGACCAGAGGGCGATCATCGTTGCCGAGCTCATCCGCCCTACCCCGGAACGCTGAAGTGCCCATGCGCTCCGGCACCGTCTGCTATGCCATCGGCGGCGGCTACGGCCACGCGACGCGCGCGGCGGCCGTCGTTCACACCCTCGGGCTTCCCCGCCCCGCGACAATCCTTGTCTCCCCCCACGTCACGCTACCCTCGGCCTATTTTCCGCCGGACACGCGCGCGCTCGCCCTCCCCCACGAGATCGCCTCCGACCGCCGGCAGGTCGCTGCCTGGATCCACCGACAGATCACCCTGCGCGATCCCGCCCTCCTCGTTGTCGACACCTTTCCCGCAGGCATTCTCACCGAGCTGGCAGCCATCCTCCGTCGCCGTCCGCCGGATGCGAACGTCCTCGTTTCGCGCCGCCTCAACTGGGCGGCCTTCTCCGGGGCGAATCCGCGATTCAAACCGCCCGACGCCCCCCGGTTCGCTACGGGCTATGCCGTCGAGCCGCTCGCGGAAGCCGATCGGCACCACCTGCGTGCTTGGGTCGCCCGGCCACCGGAGATGCTCGAACTGACGGATGTCCCTCCCGATTCACGAACCGCCAGCCGCGCGGTGGCAACCCTCGGTTCGCTGCCCGCACCCCACTGGCTGATCGTCCACAGTGGCCCGGCGGAGGAAGTGGCTCAACTGGTCACCCGTTCCCGACAGCTCGCCGCATCGTCGGACGCGCCGCCCGCGACCGTCCTGCTCGCTTGCCCTGCGGCATCGGTGCCGAACAATCTTTCGGAGGATATCATTCCCGTCGCCCTGTTTCCCGCTTGGCCGCTTTTCCCCATGGTCGAATCCGTCATCACAGGAGGCGGCTGCAACGCGGTCCGCCAGGCTACCCGGGGAGCCAAATCCCATCACGCATTCCCGTTCCCTCGCCGCTTTGACGACC
>CAZKYJ010000045.1:0-2173 GCA_964556355.1 uncultured Verrucomicrobiales bacterium
TCGGTCGATTGCCCGATGGCATCGATCCCACCGGTCGATCTTCCGAACTCACGATGGCTGAGGTGTTGCGTTGTCGTGTTCGGCACTTTGCGGAAGGACTGGTGATCGGTAGCGAAGGGTTTTTGGAATCGGTGTTCGAAAAGAATCGTGATGGGTTTCGAAGGATGCGCTCGGGGGCGGGAGTTCCGGTGACCCGACGCGATCTTGGTGGACTGCGGGCGCTTAGACCGGTCGAATCACGAGATCAGAAACGCGCTTGAAGCCGCTCTTGACCATCCGATCCGACGCTCTTAGAGTACCGATCCATCAACATATCATGATCCGTCGATATTTAAGGCGGAGCAACTTGAATCACGCCGAACCCTTTCCAAACCATGGCCAGTAGTTTTATTTTCTCATCCGAATCTGTCACCGAGGGGCATCCCGACAAGGTGTGTGACACCATCTCTGACTCGGTGCTTGATGCGTGCTTCGAACAGGATGTGAAGAGCCGAGTCGCGTGTGAAACGATGGTCAAGGACAACCTCGTCGTCCTTGGTGGCGAAATTACCACCGCCGCGAAGTTTGACTACCGAGAGGTCGTGAAAGCAGCGATCGAAGAGATCGGATACACCCACGGCGACTGCAAGTTCGATGCGTCTAACTTTTTCTTCCTGAATGCTATTGGTCAGCAATCCCCGGATATCGCCCAAGGGGTCGATGAAGGCCAGGCTGCTGACAAGACCACCGCTGAGCAGGGTGCTGGCGACCAAGGAATCATGTTTGGTTACGCCGTACGCGAGACGGAATCCCTAATGCCTGCAGCCATCGACTATTCGCATCGTCTGGGCAGCGCCCTCACTCAGCTACGAAAGGATGGCACCCACGCCTGGCTCCGACCGGACTCCAAGACGCAGGTCTCCATCGAGTATGTTGACAACAAACCGAAGCGGATCACTGCGGTCGTCATCTCGACCCAACACTCGGCCGAGATCACGACCAAAGAAATCCGTGAACTTCTCCGGCGCGATCTCATCGACAAGGTGCTCCCCGGCGATTTGATGGACGATTCGACCGATATTTTGATCAATCCGACCGGGCTCTTCGTCATCGGCGGTCCTGAGGGCGACTGCGGACTCACCGGGCGCAAGATCATCGTCGATACCTATGGAGGTATGGGACGTCATGGTGGGGGTGCATTTTCCGGGAAGGATCCGTCGAAGGTGGATCGGTCGGCTGCCTACATGTGCCGCTGGGTCGCCAAGAATATTGTGGCGGCCGAGCTGGCCGAGCGTTGCGAACTGCAGGTCGCTTACGCTATTGGACATCCGCACCCGGTCAGCGTCCACGTCGATACATTCGGTACGTCGTCCGTCGCACCAGAGAAGATCGAAGCGGCCGTGAAAGAAGTATTTAGCTTCAAGCCGGCGGAGATCATCAAGCAACTCGACCTGTTGCGTCCGATTTACCGGAAGACGACCAACTACGGTCACTTCGGGCGGGAAGACGACACGGACGCGTTGACTTGGGAGAAAACGGATCGGGTCGCGGCTCTCAAATCGGCCATTAGCAGCTAGCCCTATCGCGCGTCGCCCGTCGGAACGACGGACTGGATTCCGAAGCCCCGATGCGAGATCATCGGGGCTTTTCACGTAGAAAATAATCAGTCAGACTAAATACCTTGCAGCCGAAGGCAACATATTTAGTCTGACTAAAATTTAAGATCTCGGCCTTGCGGCTAGCGGTAGGTGACTTCGTCGAGCGAAAGACCGGCGGCGGGGGCGCAGTGGGGGGATTTGGTGGTGAGAATCCGGTCGCGGGTGTCGATGAGCCACTGCAGGGGGGCGCGGTTGGTGGCGACCCGCACCGCGCTGCCGACGAGGAGCCGCACCATGCGGTAGAGGAATCCGTCGCCCTCGAACCGAAGGGTGAGGAGGGTCGTCTCGGAGCCGAAGTGGGGGAGTTTTTCGACCACGAGATCGGCGCGTCGGATGGTGCGGATAGCACTGCGATGGTCGGAGGCATCGCGACGGTTGGCAGCGAAGCCGCGGAAGTCGTGGGTGCCAAGATAGACGCCCAACGATCTGCGCAGCGCCTCGTCGTCCACGGTGTGATAGACGTGCCAGGCGAGGCCACTTTCGAGTGGCGGCAGCACCGGGCCGCAGATGATACGGTAGACGTAGGACTTTCCCGA
>CAZKYJ010000045.1:2183-4816 GCA_964556355.1 uncultured Verrucomicrobiales bacterium
CGAGGTTCCGTAGCGCGCGTGGAAATCGGGAGGCGCTGGCGTCGAGTGCAGGATGCGGATCGTGGGCGGTAGACTGGCGTTCAGTGCGCGTCGCCAGTCTTCGGGTGCGATCGAGGAGGCTGCCGGGGCATCAAAGTGGGCGACTTGACCGCGAGCGTGAACCCCTGCGTCGGTTCGACCCGATCCGTGGAGGCGCACCCGCGTGCCGCCGCCGACCTGCCGGAGTGCTTCCTCGATCTCCCCCTGTACCGAGCGCCGGCCTGTCTGGATCTGCCAGCCAGCGAACGGGCGTCCATCGTAGGCGATGGTGAGCTTGATCCGGTGCTCGCCGGCGCTCGGCGGACTGTGGTTACCGGGAGCCGTCATCGGAGAATGGATCGGACGTCGGGCACTCGTTGTCGAGGTAGTCCTGGAGAATCAGCACTGCGGCGGCCTGGTCGACGATGGTGCGGGTCTCGCGGATGTTTCTCCGCTTCTTCGTCTTCCCGAGCAAATGGTGCGCCTCTTGAGTAGTCAGTCGCTCGTCGATGGTGAACACGCCGACGCCGGCCGGTAGCCTCGCCGCGAGCGCCTCGACAAAACCGCGGACCTTCCCGGCTGCTGGCCCCTCGCTACCGTCCATCCGAAGCGGCAGGCCGACCACCACCGTCTCCGCTCCCCGCTCGCGGACGAGCTCGATGATCCGGGTGAGGGGGTCGCCCGCGGCGACTTCGATCGTCTCGAGAGGAGAGGCGAGAATGCGCATCGGATCGCAGGCCGCCACCCCGATGCGGGCGGTGCCGAAATCGATCCCCAGCGCGACACCCCGGTTCATAGCAAATCCGGCGGCAGCTGTGCGACGAGTGCCTTGATCTTGTCGGCTTGCCCTTGGTCGGCGATGAGCACGGCGTCGGGGGTTTGCACCACGATCAGGTTCCGAACCCCCACGAGGCCAACGTGGGCACCCTCGCGCGAGAAGACGATGTTGTTCGCCGAGTCGACCGCACTCGTCGGGCAGGTCGTCGCATTCCCTTCGTCATCTTTGGGCAGATACTTCCCGACCGAGAGCCATCCGCCAACGTCGTCCCAGTCAAAATCGGCCTCGATGTTGCGGACACAGCTGGCGCGTTCCATGAGCGCGAAGTCGATCGAGATCGGGGACAGCTCGGGAAATCTTTCGGCGACCGTCGCCCCGAGGTCGGGGCTACGGCGGACGTCCTCGACGAACCCGGCGAGCTCCGGGCAATGGCTCGCCAATTGCGCGGTGACCGATGGGATCGACCAGATGAACATGCCCGCGTTCCAAGTAAATCCCCCCTGCGCCAGAAAGCTTTCGGCGACCTCGGCGCTCGGTTTTTCACGGAACCGTTTCACCTCGTAAGCCGCCAGACCGCTCGCGAGACCGCCATCGGTCACCGCCGGTCCCCGCTCGATGTATCCGTAGCCTGGGCATGCCCACGTCGGGGTGATGCCGACGGTGACGAGGGTGTTGGCGGTCGCGGCCAGCTGGAGCGCCCCGCGCATGACACGCTGGAAGGCGGCGACATCGGCGATGAGGTGGTCCGAAGGGAGAACCATCATCCGCGCCGACGGGTTGCGTGCGGCCACCCAGCCGATCCCGAGGGCGATGGCCGGGGCGGTGTCGCGCTTGGCCGGCTCTGCGAGGATATTTTCCGCAGGCAATTGGGGCAAGGCGGCGCGGACTCCCGGCTCTTGGACGGCGTTGGTGAGGACGACGATATTCTCCGTCGGAACCATTCCCGTCAGGCGGGCAACGGTCTGTTGGATCAAGGTGGTTTCGCCGAAGAGCTGGAGGAGCTGCTTGGGTCGGGCGTCGCGGCTGAGCGGCCAGAAGCGGGTGCCGCTCCCGCCGGCGAGGACGAGGGCATAGGTGTCGTTGGGCGCTGATGGCGACTCTGGTGGAAGGGGTGCGGGCATGGCGGGTGGCGCTACCTTTGCCACGGCTCCGGCGCTCTCAAGCGCTTTGTTTTTCGCTCCCCATGGGGACGTGTGATGCTAGAGTGGGCGGATGGATGACCCCGATTCCGCGACCGCTCCGGTCGAGAACAGCCCCCTTTTTCCCTATGCGCTCGCCGCGACGCCGGCGGCCATCGGCTTTGCCATGGGCATCTTGGCCGGCGGCAAGCTCCGCCCTAATACCCGGTCGACGGCCGCGCTGGTTGCGCTTTCTGCAGGGCTGTTGACGGCGGCACCACTGGCCTTCGACTACGTGAAGCGGCGTCTTAACGGGCCGGATTCCCAGCGCGGTTCCGACCGGCGGCTCCGCTCCATCCGCGATGCGGGGGTGCCCGCCAACGGCGATGTCTACGGCGAGGACACGGCGGAGACGAATATCGTCCAGCTTTGACGATCGAGATATCGGTATTCCCAAGGTGGCTAAAATATTCACAATTAATTGACAGGACGATAGCCGGAGCGCTGATTGGGGAAAACCTCCCCCATGCGAAGCCCGACCCTCATGCCGGACGGTGCGCTGTCGTCGATCGGCCGCTGCCTCGCTTTTGCTGCTGCTGCTATCCCTTTTTTTCCGTGCGCCCTGCTCATCTCAGCGGGCGCTACGCCCATCCCGGAGTTTTCGCGGCAGGCGAGAGCTACGGGCACGGGGGCGACGAGCCGGTTGGCCGCCCAGCCAA
>CAZKYJ010000045.1:4826-8043 GCA_964556355.1 uncultured Verrucomicrobiales bacterium
GGCGGTGGTGATGTCGGCGCCGGCGGGGGCGATGTGCAGGTGCGAGACGACCGCGCCGGCCTTCTGCGACAGCCCGGTCTGGTCGACTCCCTGCACTGCGTACCCGGCGATCACCGCAGCTCGGGCGACGAGCCGGTTGGCCGCCCAGCCAATCCAGGAGTATTTCGTCGTATTCGGCAGTGAGCACGAGAGGCCGAATGGCGAAATCCAGCGGCTGAATTCGTTCGAGGCCTTCACCCATCTCGGTACCGACTTCGGGGTCATCGGCCCGGGGGCGGATCGCCTCCGCAGCACGCGTGACCAGGTGGCGGCCGACCTGCGTGGCGGCACGTGGGCGGGCATGTGGCACTCGCTGTCGGGGCAGCGGGCGGATTCCGCGGCCACTTTGGACTTCGACCGGGTGCTGCCGGGCGGGATCCGAGCGCCCTTCCAGGCGAAAGTCGTCGGCATCACCGTGGTGGCCAAGGGGAGTGGGAACCTCAAGCTCGAAGTGAAGAGCGCGGACGAAAACTGGTTGTGGGCCGCTTCCGAACGGGTCGCAACGACCGGGTGGTCGGAACTCCGCTTCCCGGTGGTTCCGTCGCAGATCCGTGGGGCGAAGCTGCTGAACTGGATCGCCGAATCCGAGGCGAATCTGGCCATCGATTCCGTGGGGCTGCTTATCGAGAAACCCCGGGTCACGCCGGCCGAGTGGGCCTTCGTGGCATCTTACGGGAAGCTGGCGCGCTGCTATTCGTCGGAGCGGGGGCTGGTGCGGGACCGGGCACACGTGGCCGGCGGCGCCTTCGAGTCGGTGCCCGCGACCGGGCTTTTCGCGCTGGCCACCGCGGCCGCGGGACGGCGTGGCGTGGTGGAAGAGGCGCACGCGGCGGCGGTCGTCCGGCACATCGCGGGCGCGGTCTCGGCGATCCCGCGCGGAAAAGGGCTGCTGCCGCACTTCGTCAGCGAGACCGACGACGGGTCGATGGCCATCCATCCGGGTACGGAGTTCAGCACCATCGATACGAGCCTCTACTACCATGGCATGCTCCTCGCTGCCGAGATCCTTGGTGACCAGACGCTCGCCGGCCAGCTCGCGGAAGAGGTTCGAGCCATTGAGATGGGGGATCTGCAGAGTGACGATGGCCACGTGCGCCACGGCCTGCGCGATGACGGCCTGACGCCGATCGACAACGTGTGGAAAGACTGGGGCGGAGAGACGGCGCTCGTGCTCATGCTCCAGCACATGGTCTTGGGCGACGCGCGGCCGCTCCGCATGCACGACGGCGCCAAGCCATTCCGCGGGGTCGGCTTCATCGCCGAGATCCAGTCGCTCTTTTACAGCGAGTTCGATCGCCCGGTGCACGATGCGGTGGTGGCGGTCGATTGGCGCAAGGCACGCGACGAGCACTTGGCGCTGCAGATGGCGTATTTTCCGACCGAGCGCCCGAGATCGAAGGCGGCCCAGCTCGGCCTCTACGGGCTGTCGGCAGGGGAGGGACCCAACGGGATCGGCTACCGCGTCAACGGAGTGGAGCTCCCGGCGTTGTCCCTGATCCATCCCCACTACATCCTCATGTCCGGGATGCTTCGCGGGCCCGAGGAAATTGCCGCCACGCTGGAAACACTCGCGGCAGAGGGGCTCTTCCCGCCCTGGGGTCTCGTCGAGAACTTCGATGCCGAACTCAGGAGCTACACGCCGATGATCGGGTCGCTTAACGCCGGCTACGAAGCGCTCTCGGCCTTCCACCTCTGGTGCCGAGAGGCCGGGGATCCGGACCCGATCTACGCGGCCGCCGGTTCCTGCGCGCTCACCCGCGATGCGCTCGCGGCGTTTTTTCCCGATGGCCTTCCCTGAGCTGGCTCGTTTTTCCTCTTGAGAACCGCCCGGGGAGGTGGCATCGCGAGGGACGATGAGCAGCAATTCCACGAGCGATGACGGGGCCGCGAGGGCGGCGGAGACGGCGGGCGATTTTGTTTCGGAATGGGGCGAGGGCCCGGTCTGGTGGCGGGGGAAGCTTTGGCACGTCGATATCGAGGCGCACAAGGTCGTCTGCTTCGATCCCGGAACGGGGAACACCGAGGCGTTCGATGTGGGTGAGCGGGTTGGTACGGTCGTGCCACGCGTCGGCGGACCCGGTGTCGTGATCGCCGGCGACAACGGGATCGCCTATTTCGATCCCGCGACCGGTGAGAAATCGCCCATCACCGATCCCGAGCCCGACAAGAAGCCGCAGAACCGATTCAACGATGGCAAGTGCGACCCGCAGGGGCGTTTCTGGGCCGGGACGATCAGCCTCGTGAAAAACACCGGCGACGCAGCCCTTTACCGCCTCGATCCCGACCTCTCGCTCCATACCATGATCCCGGAAGTGACCAATTCGAACGGGATCGGTTGGACGGCCGACGGGCGCACGATGTTCTACATCGACACGGCGACGAAAACCGTGCGTGCTTTCGACTTTGATTCTGCCACCGGTGCCATCTCCAACGGGCGCGTCGTCGTTGATACCGCCGCCGTGGGCATCGAGGGCTCGCCCGATGGACTGGCGGTTGATGGTGAGGGCTTTGTTTGGGTGGCGATCTGTCACGGCGGCGCCGCCATCCGCTTCGACCCCGCGACCGGGAGAGAGGTCGGGCGGGTCACCGTGCCGTGCATCGAGACCACCGCCTGCGCCTTCGGCGGCGAGGGGCTTCGCGACCTTTACATCACCACGGGCTTGAAGAATGGCCTCGACGAGCCCCTGGCGGGCCGCCTATTCGTCGCCAAAGACGTCGGCGTCGCAGGGGTACCCGCGAATGGTTTTGCCGGGTGACCGGCGTCTTGGGAATCGCTGTTGGCTGGTGCAACAAATTTAGTCTGACTAAATTTGTCGCCGGCGGTGGCGGGCGGGTGGTGGGGTGTGATCGAAGCGGCTAGCGCCGGGCGGCTTTGGCGAGGGCGACGGCGTGGCTGGCGGCTGCCGTGATGGCGGGCCAGTCGCCGGATATGACCGAGTCGCGGTTGGCGAGCCAGGATCCGCCGATAGCGGCGATGATGGGGTCGCCGAGGTAGCTGCCCATGTTGGCGGCATTGAGCCCGCCGAGCGGGATGTAGCGGAGCCCGAGATGGAGGTAGGGCGCGGCGATGTTTTTGAGGTGTTTCAGGCCCCCCGATGACTCGGCGGGGAAGAACTTCAGGAGACGGCATCCGAAGGCGAGCGCCGTTTCGATGTCGGTCGGGGTCATGATCCTGGGG
>CAZKYJ010000045.1:8053-13472 GCA_964556355.1 uncultured Verrucomicrobiales bacterium
GGGCGAACGAAAGTCCCGCGTCGCGGGCGGCGGCGAGGACGTTCGGATTCACGCCGGGGGAGACGGCGAACGAGGCGCCGGCCTGCTGGACTTGCGAGACTTGGGTGGACGTGATCACGGTACCGGCGCCAACGATCATCGACGGAACTTCGGCGGCGATCGCCCGGATCGAGTCTATTGCCGCGGGGGTGCGGAGCGTCAGTTCCATGGCCGCGATGCCACCGGCGGAGAGCGCTTTGGCCAGCGGCACCGCGTCGGCGACGGAGTCGATGACGAGGACGGCCACCACCCCGCAGTCGCTTACGCGGGAGGCCGTCTCTTCGGAGAACAGGGGTCGGTCGTTCATAATCAGATAGGCGCCCCGAAACTAGCGCATTCGCCTCCCGGCGCGAGTTCGGAATCGGGGGGGTGAGATCTGCGAGCGGTGGCAACGTCGCCACCACCTTGCGAAATCTTGGATGGTCCCGCTCCGTATCCAACGTTGCCCGACAATCCTCCGAACCCCAATGAACGCTCTTTTCCGAATTCTCGGCACCCTCGCGGTCGCCCATTGCGCCATCACTCTCGCCGAAGACGGACCGGCCCCGGGGCACTCGCACGCCGGGGAGGCCTTCAACACCGGGCCGCGCCAGGCGGCCACCAAGCTCGATGGCACGGGCGACGTGCATTTCCCCATCACCACCACTTGGGGGAAGGGGCAGGCGATGTTCAACCAGGGGATCGGCCAGCTCCACGGATTCTGGTACTACGAGGCCGAGCGCACCTTCCGGCAGATCGCCGCCGAGGACCCGGACTGCGCCATGGCCTACTGGGGGATGGCCATGGCCAACTGGGAAAACTCTGGGCGGGCAAGAGACTTCATCGCCGAGGCCGTCGAGCGCAAGGACGAGGCCACGCCCCACGAGCGCTTGTGGATCGATGCACAGGCCGCGTTTCTCGGCGACGAGCCGAAGGATATCAAAGAGCGCCGGAAGAACCTGATCAAGGCGCTGGAGAACATCATCCACGAGCACCCCGACGACATCGAGGCCAAGGCATTCCTCGTCGTCCGCCTCTGGCAGTTCGACCGCAGTGGCATCCCCATCGGCAGCCACCAGGCCGTGGATGCCCTGCTGGATCAAGTCTTCGCCGTCAACCCAATGCACCCGGCGCACCACTACCGCATCCACCACTGGGATTCGGAGAAGCCCGAGCGAGCTCTCGGTTCTGCTGCCGTACTCCATGCGACCGCCCCGTCCATCGCCCACATGTGGCATATGCCGGGTCATATTTATGACAAACGGAAGCGCTATCCTGAATCGGGCTACCACCAAGAGGCATCTGCCCGGGTCGATCACCGCCTGCAAGCAGAGAAGCGCGTGCTGCCCGACACTATCCATAATTATGCTCACAACAACGAATGGTTGATCCGGAATTGGAACCATGTTGGTCGTGCTCGAGACGCCATCACCATGGCGAAAGGCATGGTCGACAACCCGATGCATCCGAAGCTCAACCACTACGGCAAGAGCGGCAGCTCGGTCAGCTACGGCCGGCGGCGCCTCTTCGAGACCTTGGAGCGTTTCGAGCTTTGGGGTGAGATCCTCGATCTTGCGGGGTCTCATTACCTCGAAGCGACGGATGAGACGGGCCAGCAGGTCGAGCGGTTCCTGCGGATGGGTCGGGCGCAGTTCGAACTGGGTGCGCGCGATCCGCTCGTCGGTGCCCGCGATGGGCTCCGAACGATCATCGCCGAAATCGAAATGGAGAAGGACAAGAAGACCGCCGAGGCCGAGGCGAAAGCCGCAGCGGACGGGAAGGACGAGAAAGATACCAAGAAGCTCGTTGCCGAGGCCACCCGCTCGGCCAACGACCAGCTCAAGAAGTACCGCGAGGCGGAGGCCGAGCTTGCCACAAGCCTCGAACTCCTCGACGGCGAACCGTTCGACGACGATCGCGTCGGCAAGATCAAGCGGGACAAGTCGGCGCTCGCCCGGCTCCACCTGCGCTACGGCCAAGCAGAGAAGGCGAAAACGCTGGCGACCGAGGCGGCGGATGGGGCGAAAAACCAAGTCGTCCCCCTTGCCGTGCAGGTGCACGTCCTCGAGGCGACGGGTGACCGTGAGGCGGCGACATCCGCGTTCGAGCGGCTCCGGAAGATTTCGGCCCAGTTCGACCGCGAAGTTCCCGCCTTTCAGCGGCTCGCCGGCGTGGCCGAGCGCACTGGCGCTCCGGCCGATTGGAGGAGCCTGGAACCTTGGCGGGATGCCGACTTTGGCGACAAGCCGGAGACACTCGAGCAGCTCGGGCCGTTGGTCTATCAGGCGCCCGACGCCCCGGACTTCGATCTCGTTGGCGAGGATGGGAACCACGTGTCGCTGCGCGATTTCACCGGGCGCCCTGTATTGCTCTTACTTTACATCGGGCACACCTGTTCCCACTGCGTCGAGCAGCTGAATGCATTTATGCCTTATCATGCCGAATTCGAGCATGCGGGGATTGAGATCATCGCGGCCAGTCCGGAACCGCCGGAGGAGGTATTCCTCGCCCATGCACTCTGCACCGATGAGACACCCCGCTTCCCGTTTTCGCTCTACTCGGATCCGGATCGTGCCGCGTTCAAAGCCTACGGTGCCTACGATGACTTCGAGAGCATCGAGATGCACGGCGCGTTCCTCATCGGTCCGGATGGGAAGCTTCGCTGGATGGATGTTGGATCCGAGCCGTTCATGGACGCCGATTTCCTACTCCGCGAGAGCCAGCGGCTGTTGGGAATGTGAGCGGGCGGCGGTCGCTGTGAGCACGGTTGCGTGGCGCCGACCAACGTCATCTTCCGGCGCGTCCGGTTGTGCATTCGGGGCGCCGAAAGTTCTCGAAAAGGCTGCAGTCGGGGCCGGTGTTGTTGTTGCGGCGGGCCCTTTGCATCGCCTCCAGCGACTCCGTTTCGTCGGGCTCTTGCTGCGTCCGGTTCCGTCGGCGGATTTCGGGAGCCGTCCCGTCGTCCGAGACGTCCCGTCGATCCGCCTCTTGCCGCCGGGGGGTGCGGCTGGCTCCGCCGTCGGCGGCGGTCGTCTCGGTGGCGATGCGTTGGTCTCGCGGGCCCGGTGAACCGGTGGCCGAGCCGCCGTCGGCTGTCCCGCCGGTGAGACGCGCCTGGGGAGCGCCCTTGACCTTGGGCACCTCGATGAGTTCACCCCGCCGTTTCTGGGCACCCTGGCGGCTGATCTCGCGCTGGATCTTGCCGTAGTTATTGAGTCTTTGCGGGTCGATGTTGACGAGGATCGACGTCTTCATCAGCCGTTGGATATCGAAGACGAAGACTTCAGGGGGGGACTTCGTGTCCAAGCGGAACGCGGTCATCTCTCCGGACTCCAGTCTCACATTTCCGCTGGGCAGCGCGTCCAGCGAGAGCGTGAGGCCTCCTTCCAAAACGAAGACTTTCATGTTTCCCGGCGCTCCCGGCACGTACTCGCACATGACGGTGGTGCCGGTGATGGCCGCGGTGACCCCTGCCGTGCGGATCGTCGTCCGCCCGCGGAAGCTCGGCTGATCGACCAGGATCGTGCCCGACCGCAAGTCGATGACCCGGGTGCTCTCGTGGAAGTTGAAGAGGCTGTTGGAGCCGAGCCGGACGATCGAGTCGTTGGGAAACGTGAGTTCGGCCCGCGAGCGCCGGCCCGTTCGCACCGCGGTCTCGCCGTCCACCCTGATACCGAGCGCCGCCTCGGCCTCGCCGCGGGCCGACAGGAGCCGCACCTCATTGAGGATGCGGGTGACCTCGGCGTGATCGAATGTTTTGAGGGCTGCTGCCTCGGTGCCAAGGAGGGCGAGCGCGAGGGCGGCGGCCAGCGGGCCGGTCGGGAGGGACGGGAGGAATCTCATTTCAGGGCGAATCCTAGACCCGCAATCCCCGGATTCCTAGGCGGAGTCTGGCAGACGCCGATGGTTCCGCGGCGGAGCCGGCGGGAGCGCGAGGCCGCCGATCAGGGAAGTCGGCGTGCCCCGTTGCCAGTATGCGCGCCGTGGGGGGCGGTGCTGCAAACGGCCGAGGTGTGGAACCATGAGCGCAAGGTGACGAAATGGCAGAGGGAACGTCCGGCCGATATCGTCCGGCGTGCGGCGGCCGGGGATAGACCGTCCTCCGCGAATTGGGGGCGTTCCGCGGCAAAGGCGGCAGTGCCGCCCTAGTTCTTCGCTGCTGGCAGGAACTGGACCGCATCGATGATGACATGTCCGTCGGCGTCCTTGTTCGTCACCTTCACGACGGCGTCGGCGGGAAGCTCAAAGGTGCCCAGAGTCACGGTCAGTCCGCCGTGTTCGGGTGCCTTGCGCTGGTCGACCAAGACGGCGTGGTCGCCGACGGCGACGGCCACATTGGACGCGCGGTTGCTACTCGGGCTGTAGGCCAGTCGTACCTCGTAGCGCCCGGGTTTCAAGGCGGCACGGAAAGTGGCGGTGTTCTGACCGCTTCCGCTGGCGCCGTCGTGGCGGTATCCGCCGCCCACGAACGGGGTCACGCTCGTGCTATGCTGCCAGGCGCCGGCGAGTTCGGCGTCATCGTCGTCCACCACGATGCCCTCGAGTTTGGTGGTGCCCACCGCGCCCGGCTGGGTGTACTCGAGCACTTGGCCATCGGCCTCGAGCCGCTCCCGCAGAGCGGGGTAGGGGACATCTTGTACCGCGATCCCGGCATCGATCGCCATCGAGGCGGCCGTGGCGGCGGACTGTCCGAGGATCATGAAAACCGGCTCCATACGGATCGAGCCGAAGGCGATGTGGCTCGACGAGAGACACACCGGGACGAAAAGGTTCTGGCACTGTTCCTTCTTTGGGACCAGCGAGCCATAGGCGATTTCGTAGGGCCGTTTGGGATGGACGCCGATGTCGCCCTCGTTCTGCACGAAGCCGTCGGGTTTCACGTAGCGTTGCACGTTGTGGGAATCCATGGTGTACGATCCCATGCCGACCGGATCGGGGGTGACCGTGGTGTCGAGACAGTCGTGCTCGGTCATGACGTATTCGCCGACCATCCGGCGCGCCTCGCGGACGTAGATTTGGTGGGACCAGCCGCCGTTGTCCGTGAATTCATCCTTCGGGAGTCCCCAGGTGGCCATGCGCTCGCGGACTTTGGCCGGGACGCGCGGGTCGTGCTGGAGGAAATAGAGGAGCCCCTGCTGGTAGGTCGTGTGCTCGGCGAGGATTTCGGCGCGCTCCGCGTAGGTGGCCTCGGGGTAGGCGTAGTTGTAGCCAATGTTGTCCGTGCTGAACGGCCCGTGGTTGTTGGTATCGGTCTTGGCGTTCGGGATCGGGTCGAACTTCTCGAAGCCGCTCTGATAGGAGACGTAGAGGGGATTGGCGCGCTCGGCCTGGGCACAGATGATGCGCGGCAGCCGATCGATCATGCCGAGCTCGAAGAACTCGATCAGCCCCTTGCCAAGGG
>CAZKYJ010000046.1:0-13331 GCA_964556355.1 uncultured Verrucomicrobiales bacterium
AAAGACGGTTTTCTTTACTACCAAGATTCGGGCGGCGTCGTCTCCTGTCTCGACCTCAAAACTGGCATCAAACGCTGGGAAGAACGCCTTCCGGGCAATGGCAAGTCCTGGGGGTCGTTCCTGCTGGCCGGCGACCTCGTCTACACCCTTAGCCAACCGGGAGACTCCGTCGTTTTTAGAGCCAACCCCGACAAGTTTGAAGTCGTCTCCCTGAACGACCTCGGCGAAACGACCAACTCGTCGCTCGTCCCCTCCGACGGCGAACTCTTCGTCCGCACCCATGATGCGCTCTGGTGCCTCGGAGCGGACGCCCCGTAGGGGAAGGCTCCCCGCCGCTGGCGCGTCGAAGGCTAGGGAATGTGGTATTCGGGGAGGTGTCCTTGAGGGAGTCGCTGTGGAGATCCGAGAGAGGAGAATGGGGGGGAGGGAGGATGGCGTCCTTGCTCCTCCTCCCGGTTACCTCGAGTCCCCGCGCCGTTCTCGCCCCACCGCATCAATCCGGCCAGGTCGGCTCTGAGAATTGGACGAAGAACCTTTGCTGCTCTTCGTTCTCGGCCTCAGAGCCAGCGGCCCCTACTTTCCGGGTGGCTTCCCGGTGTCCGTAGCCCCCGGCGGTGAGGACCCGCCGGATCTGCCGGTGGCTTCGCTATGGAGCGCGGCGGCGAGCGGAGCGGAGATGCCTTCTTCCTTTCAGCGCTGCCAGAGAATATGATTGGATTCAAGGGGGATGGCCACGCCGTGGCGATGGGGGATGATGCGTGCCGTGTAATCCGATGCCGGCCGATCGGCGCGGATCGTCGCCGTGTAGCGGAAACCTCCCTCCGCGCCGACGAGTTCGCCCACCCGCTCCATCGCCAGCCTCTCCGGGGCTCTATCACCGGGGCATTCGGCATAAAGTTCCACCCGCAGCGAGTCCCGATCGAGATCGTCGAAATAGACATGGACGTCGAAGTGGTGTCGGTCGTCGAGAGTGGTGACCTTCACCTCGCCGAAGCGGAGCGTATCCCACTCTCGTTCCAGCTGGTTCTGCCATTCGACGAGGCTGCGGGCGGCCGCGCCGTCTTCCGCGACCCGCGATTGGTAGGCGGCAGCGGCGGGGAGATAGTGCTGCTCGGTGTATTCGCGTACCGACCGGTTGGCGGAGAATCGCGGGGTCAGCTGCGCCATGCTCTCCCGCATCCTGGCGACCCACGCGACGGGCACACCCTGTTCGTCCCGACGATAAAACTCTGGGATGACCGCCCCTTCGAGCTGCTGGTAGAGGGCTTCAGCATCCGCCGCATCCGCCGCCGGATCATCTGCATGTTCCCGGGTGTCGCCCAGCGCCCAGCCGAGCTCGGGTGTGTAGGCTTCGGCCCACCACCCGTCCAGCTCGGAGAGGTTCAAGCCCCCATTGACGAGAACCTTCATCCCGCTCGTCCCGCAGGCCTCCCAAGGACGCCGGGGGGTGTTCAGCCAGACGTCCACCCCCTGCACGAGCTGTTCGGTCAGCTGCATGTCATAGTCGCTCAGGAAGATGACGTGTCGTCGCGCCTCGGTCCCCCGGATGAAGCGTGTCCATTCCTGGATGAGCGCCTGCCCCGCGTGGTCTGCGGGGTGGGCCTTACCGGCGATGATGAGTTGCACCGGACGTTGCGAATCTCCCAGGATGCGCAGCAACCGCGCGGGGTCGTGGAGCAGTAGATTGGGGCGCTTGTAGCTCGCGAAGCGCCGCGCAAATCCGAGCGTCAGCGTATTGGGATCCAAGAGATCGGCCGCTGCCGCGACCTCTTCGATCGGGGCGCCCGACGCGGCGAGCTGGCCGCACAGCCGTTGGCGCGCATAGGCAACCAGCGACTTTCGCACCGTGGTGCGGAACTCCCAGAGCCGGGTATCGGGGACGGTGCGGATCTCTTGCTCGAGGGTATCCATCTGCCCTAGCCAGCGATCTTGGCCGCAGGCCTCCGTCCAGAGCGCGTCCGATGGCACCGAGTCCCAGCTCGGCATGTGAACGCCGTTGGTGACGTGGGTGACCGGGACGTCGGCCAGCGGCCAGCGGGGGAAGAGCGGCTCGAACAGGCTGCGGCTGACCTCGCCGTGCAGGCGGCTCACGCCGTTGACACCGCCGCTGCCGCGGATGGCGAGATAGGCCATGTTGAAGGGCTCCGACGCGTCGTCCGGGTTCTGTCGGCCCAGCGCCATGAGGTCGCCGAACGAGATGCCCAGCCTCTGCTCGGCGTAGCGGCCGAGATACGGTTCCATCAGCTCTGGGGAGAAATGGTCGAAGCCGGCGGCGACCGCGGTGTGGGTGGTGAACAGATTGCCCGCGCGGGTGGCGGCCAGCGCGAGCGCGAACGAATGCCCGGTCTCCTCCATGTGGCAGCGCGCCCTCTCCAAAACGGCGAAAGCCGCATGTCCCTCATTCAGGTGGCAGACTTCCGGCCTGACGCCCAACGCGGTCAGGAGTCGCCAGCCGCCGATCCCGAGAACGAGCTCTTGCTTGAAGCGCAGCTCCGCGTCGCCCCCGTAGAGTTCGCTGGTGATGCCACGGTGGGCCGGATAGTTCGCCGCGTCGTTGGTGTCGAGCAGGTAGAGCTTCACGCGACCGACCTGCACCTGCCACGCGCGCAACCAGACCGAGTAGCCCGGCAGTTTGATCTCGAGGCGCAACCACTCTCCGTCCGCGCCGCGCAGGGGCGTGACCGGCAGCTGCCCGGGATCGTTGTAGGGATAGACGGCCTGCTGACAGCCGTCCTGGGAAATCACCTGGCGAAAGTATCCCTGCTGATAGAGCAATCCCACCCCGACCACCGGCACCCCGAGGTCGCTGGCCGCCTTCAGCTGATCGCCGGCCACATTCCCCAGCCCGCCCGAGTAGATGGGCAATGCTTCACTCAGCATGAATTCCATGCAGAAATAGGCCACGCAGGTGAGGGGCGCGTCGGGATGGTTCTGTTGGAACCAGGCCGGCGCTCCGGCCGTCGCGCGTTTGGCTTCGATGAGATCCGCGATCCGATCGTGAAACGCGGGATCGGCCAGCATCTTCGTGAGCCGGTCGCGCGATACCGTCTGCAGCACGACCCAGGCATTGCGGGTCCTTTCCCAAAGCTCGGGATCGAGCTGGTGCCAGACCGTGTCGGCGCAGTGGTTCCACGACCAGCGGATATCCAAGGCCAATTCCGCGAGGAATTCGCAGCCCTCGACATCACTTCGGAGAAAGTTGCTCACGGGTTCCCCGCAATCACTTGGTTGGTTCATCGGATCGTTCATGCTCTCTTCCATTTCCTCGTCGGGCGCCCCGCGATCCGCCTTGCCGAAAAGCGGCGAGGGCCGCCACCGGTTCCGGGAACTCGAGATCAAGCGCTTCGCCAGTCTCGACGACAATGCGCGATTCCGCGAGTCTTCGGAACCCTTTGTGATCGGAGAGGATGGCGCACCCCGGCGCATGTTCGTCGCCGCACGTGCCGACCGCGGGGAGCAACGCCGCCTCGGATCGACGTTCCCACGCCCCTCGACGCCCGAGCGCGCAACCCATGATGCTGGAAGGCGTCGAGTTTCTCAGGTTTCCGGGACGAAGCGGCCAAGGCCACGGGAGAATTTCTGGAGATTCCCGGCGACTGCACCCCCAGGTAAACCCCATCCGAGAGCCCGCTCGTGAACCTTTGCCGCTCCCTCCCTCGCCGGGCCACCAAGGAGGGATCTAAGGAAACTCGAAATCCGTTAGCGTGGGGGAGCGGGCGGGACGACCGGCGGGGATGGAGGTGCGGTGGGGGGAGGAAAGGCCTCGAAGACCTCGGCGCCGATCCCGGTGCGGACGTCCTCGCTGAGGCTGGCGCGAGCCTGTTCCGCGTCGTTGGTGACGATGACCGGTTGGATGAAGACGAGGAGTTCCTTGCGGGTCACCGAGCGGCTGGTGCTCTTGAAGGCGTGCCCGAGGAGAGGGATGCGGCTGATGAATGGAACGCCGCGGGTCGTCTGCTCTTCCCCCTCGGTGATGAGTCCGCCCAAGACGATGGTTTGGCCGTTCGGAACCGTCACCGTGGTGGTCAGTTGCTCGGTGCCGATGACGGGGATCGAGTTGCCGCCGACATCCTGCTGGCCGATGACGTTGTCATTGATCTGGGCGATGGTGAGACTGACCTCGTCGTCGCTATTGATGAGGGGAATGACCTCGAGCTTGAGCACCACGTCCTCGAAGCGCACGTTTGTCCGGACGTTCGAGGTATTACTGAGATCCGTGATGCTCGACTCGGGCACCGGGATGCGCTGGCCGGAGGCGATGACCGCTTTCTTGTTGTTTGAGGCATAGATCGAGGGGCGCGAAAGGATCTTGAAGCGGTCGGTGGTCTCGAGGGCACGGAGGAGGATATCGACCTCCTCGGTCCGTCCGTAGAGGGTGAGCCCGCTGAGCGGGCCGGCCAGCCCGGTGGCGACGGAGCCGGCGGCGGCGGTGACGGCCGGATCGATGATCGCGCCGATATTATTTTCGAAGACCCGTTGGTCCGTGCCGAGGAGGCTGCCGGCGAAACTGCCGTCGTCAGTCTCCTGGAGCTTGGCGAAATAGTCGATCCCGAACTCGATGCCATCGCCCAAGGTGAGCTGTCCGATGATGGTGGCGCGATAGACCTGGGGGGGGCGCTGGTCCAGGCGGTCGAGCACGCTATCGACCTTGGCCAGATCTTCTTGGCTGCCGAAGGCGAGGAGCTTGTTGGCCTGGAGGTCGGCGATGAGGCGGGTCTTCCCGACCAGCACCGAGATGGGGGCGGTATTCTGCAGCGGGTCGATGAGCTGGTCCTGGCGGCCGCCGACCTCGGAGGTCTCGCCCTCGCGGCGCTGGACGCCCTGGCGGGTGCGGCCGGTCAGCGTGCTGGCATCGCTGGAGGCCGAGGGCGGCACCCGGGTGCGGACGGTATCCCCATCGGGCAGCAGCGAGACGCCCGTTCCCGTATCTTGGAGGACATCGACGAGGACCGGGAGCACCTCATCCACGAAGACATATTTCAGATTTCGCTCGAACGGTTCCGGCGAGTTGATGGGCTGGTCGAACTCCGCGATCATGGTGCGGATGTACTCCTGGTCCTCGGGGAGGGCGACGACCATCATGCGGTTGAGGCGGTCATCGGCGGCGATCTTTGGTGCGAGCGCCAAGGGTGAGCGTTCGGGATTGACCGTCCGGCGATCGCCGAGGGTTTGGGCGGACACGGTGGGGGGCAGTTCGCGGGATTCGAAGGTGGCCGCGAGTAACTCGGCGACGACGGTGGCGTTGGCGTGTTGGAGATCGTAGAAGCTCGTCACCATGTCGGGCAGGCTCCCGGGCACGTCGAGGACCTCTTTGATTTTGATGAGCTGACGGATGAGGGCCGAGTTATCGGTGATGAGGAGGCCGCGGGGGCTGGAGACGGGGGTGAGACGCCCGTAGTCGTTGAGCCCGACATGGCTGTAGAAAAGGCTGGAGGCCTCGAGCGGATCGAGGTAGTCGAGCTGCATGAAATATGAGGCCACCGCCCGTCCTTCCGGAAGGGTTGCGGGGGAGCGGTGCACCTCGACGTCCTCGTTGATGACCGCCGGCTCGGCATCGTCGTCGAGGATCCGCACGGACGCGCCGTCCGGCGAGGGGATGATGACGAAGCCGTTGGCTTGGAGCGTGGCTTCGATGAGCTTGATGGCCTCGTCGCGGGTCACCTGGCGAGCGGTCACCAGGCTGATCGATGGCCCGTCGAAAACTTCGGCATCGGTGACGACGGCGCGGCCGGTGAGCAGCTCGTAGATCCCGAGGATGTCGGAGATGGGGTTGTTCGGGAACTGGAGGCGCAGCATGCGGTCGTCGTCGGCCGCAGGTTGCTGGGCGGGCAGGCGAGCGATCCCGCCGACGGCGAGGAGGGGGAGGAGGGCGAGGAAGAGTAAGGCGCGCCAGGTCGGAGCGGAGATCCCGCGACGGGAAGCGGCGGAGGGGTGGGATCGAGAAAATCGGTCGACGGGAGTCATGGGATCGGTGGAGATGGGTGGGTCTGTTAAGTGACGGGTCATCGGGAGGAAGGCGGTGGGGTGCCGGCGGGCGGGAGAGGGGCCTCCGGATCCCCGGGCTCCGGAGGGGCGTCTTCCGCGGCGATCTCCCCGAGGGTCTCGCGGACGAAATCGGCCTTGTTGGCATCGCTGCTTTCCGGGTAGGTCTTCAAATAGGTGGCGAACTTGCTGCGGAAGTCTTCCTGTTCGCGGGGGGGGAGTGCTTCGAAGGCGGTGGCGGCGGCGGGGTCCAGGCGGCGGAGGAGCGCCTCGACCACGACTTGGGCGGTGTCGCCCTGCCCCGGCTGGGAGCGGCTGCGGGAGCTGCGGGGGCGCAGGCGTTGGGGATCGAAGCGGAGGGTGATCTCGCGTCCGCCGGCGGAGATGGTGGCGGAGACCTTGAGCAAGTCGGGGTCATTGTCGAGGCTGACGAGGCGCCAGCCCCGCGGGTTCGGCGTGTCGGTCACCACGAAGCTCTCGAGAGATTCGGGATTGAGCACGGTGACCATGGACAGCTCGGGGAGCTGGGCGACACCGGAGAGGACGAGGCGGTCGGAGAGGCTGAGCAGCCTCCGGAAGGGCGGGGCCCCGAAGAGGTGCTGGTAGGATTCGAGCCCCGCCGGTGCGGGGATGCCCCCGTCATCTTCGGCGACCACGGGCAGGACCAGCAGGGCGAGCAGGAAAACGAAGAGGGGGGAGCGGACGCCCGAAAGGCGGTGGGCGTGAGGCGATGTCATTGGCGGTACCATTGGGCGATCGTGACGGTGCAGACGATGACGGGGCGGCCGCGCCGGGAGTCGGGGCTGAGCGAGAGCGTCTTGAGAAAGAGGAACTTTTCGGGGGACTGCATCTCCGCGAGCCAGCGGAGCACGGTGAGATCCGGACCGACCGCTCGGACGCTGACGGCAAGTTCCTTGTGCGCCGGCCCCCCTTCAGGTTTGAGGAGGGCGGGGCTGGAGAGATCGAGCTGACGCTCGGCGGCGGTCGATTGCACGAACTCAAGGAGTTCGCTCTGGGCGGTGCCGGCATCGCCCATCTCCGGCATGGTGGCATCGAGCCAGGCCTCGCGCCGCTCCCAGAACTCGCTGTCACCGGCGGCGGCCGAGCGGCTGGCCAGATCGTCCTCGAGCTGGGCGATCGTCTCCCGGGCGGCTTCCGCCCGCTTTCGGTACTGGTGCGAGAGGATGCCGCCCCCGAGCCCGACGACGAGCAAGAGGCAGGTGCCCAGGAGGAATTTCTCGGAAGTTTTCAGTGTCCGGCTCATCGCATGGTTCCTTTGATTTCGAAGCGGGCGGTGCCGGTGTCGTCGAGGTTGGGTCGATCCATCGACCAGTTGTAGACGCCGAGGGCGTCGTCGTCCCGGATGGCGTTGAAATAGGCGTAGGCGGATTTGGCATCGGCAGCGATGCCGGTGAAGCGGAGCTCGCTCACCTTCGAATCGAAGCTGGACATGACGATGCCCTGGTCGGGCATGAGCCGGGTCAGGTGGTCGAGGTGGACGAGCGGGTAGCGTTTCGGTTCCAGGACGTAGCGGAGTTCCCGCCACCGTTTCCCGGCCTTCGTCACCGCGGAGGCGCCATCGGCCGATGCGGCCAGCTCGGTTTCAAGGGCGGCGGCGCGCGCCTCAAGCCGGCCGAGCTTGTGGTGGAAGAAAGCGGCGATGGCGACGAGGGCGAGCACGACGCCGGCGGCGACGAGCAGTTTGGTAGAGCGATCCCGGCGGCGTCGCTGGTGTTCGAGGTGGGGTTTGGGGAGGAGGAAGGCGCCCTTGGCAATCTGCCGGACGAGCGTCCCGTCGGGTGCGGGGCGGCCCGGGGCTTCGACCGGGATGCCGAGGAGCCCGGCCAGGCGTGAGGCCGCGTCCGGTGGGGCATCGTCCCAGATCTGCACGCGCCGGACATCACCGGTGAGCCATCCCCGGCTTTCCAGGGTCAGGGCGGTGGCGCGGAGGTCGGCGACCAGCGTTTCGGCCGGGCTGACGGTCGTGCCGAGGACCTGGGCGAAAACGGGGATGCCATCCCGTCCGGCGGCCACCACCCAGTGCCCGTGTTGGCGGAGGAGCACGAGGGTGTCGTCCGGGAGCGTGAAGAGCCGTAGTGCGGCGGCGAAACTGCGGGTGCCGGCCGGGCGTTCCGAGGGTGGAAGTTCGCCCGAGAGCACATCGACGCTGAGCCGTGTCCCACCATCGGGGCCGCCGCCGACGGGATGGCAGGCGAAGGGGGCGGTTTCCGGGGTGTTCCCACGGGCGAGGAGCCCCCGTTTTTCCAACTGCCCGAAGACCATGCGGCGCACCATGGTGCCGTCGGCGTGGACGGGGAAGTCGAAGGTGATGGTGAGGCAGCGGGAGGCGGGGAGCCCCACGACCGAGGGCGCCTTGGATCCCTCTCTCCAGTCGGCCGGGTGGGCAAAGCTGGAGACCTTGGTCATCGCGCCGCTGGCCGTGCATTCCCAGAGATCCCAGCCGGTCTCGTCCCCGGGGAGGAGGAGTGCCATCGCCCGCCGGTTGCGGAGGCGGGGTGCCGGTGAAGGTGCCGTGGACGGAGGGGGTGCCGACGCGGGCGGTGGCTGTGGTTGGGTGGCGGGCATCGGATGTCGGGTCAGTTGCGGGACGGCAAGCGAGGGTCTTCGTAGCGTGCCGAGATACCGCCGCCCGAGATCTCGACGAGGGTGATGGTTTCGTCGCCGACGCGGGCGCGTCCGGTGAGACGCTTCACGGGATGGTCGAGGGTGAGGAGCGGCTCCCAGCGCGCGCGGTCCTCGTCGTTGAGATCGAGGAGGGCGAACGCTTCGTCGAAGGCCTCGAAGCGGACGTCATCCTCGGTGTGCTCGATCCCGTCCCGCCCGGCGCGGTAGGTGGCGACGCCGCGGGCGAGGTCTTCTGTCACATCGAAGACGGCGCGGAGGAGCCAGGGAGGCGCCTCGTTCAGATCGACCGGGCCGCGGCCGGGAGTGGTGTCGTCGCTGGTGGTTCCGCTAGTGGCGGAGCCGCCGGCTTCCGCGCTGACCGTGTAGGGGGTGAACCAGTCCCGCCAGTGGGGGAATCGGGCATCGACCGCGTCCATCCCCCGGACCACCAGCATGTCGTCGAGCGATCCAAACGGGCGGTTGAGCGGGTATTCCGGCCATCCGAGCTCCTCGTAGATCGCCGATTCCGCGCCGTAGTCGCGGGGCTCGGGATCGGGGTCGACCCAATCGGCCAGCGCCTCGACGAGCGCGCGAGCGGTCTCGGGTTCCATACCGACGTTCTCCAGATGGCGGCGGAGTATCTCGCGGTGGTCTTCGGACGAACCGAGGAGGTTGACGGCGATCCGCGAACCTTCCGAGGTCGCTCGTGCGTGGTAGGACTCGGTGGCGGACACGCGCTGCTTGAGGAGCGGGTCGCCCGGGGAAACGGCCGGGTGCCCGGCGAGGACGAGAGCCGACTCGGCAAGCATGCGGGCGCGAAACCGCTTCGCGGCCTCGATGTCCCGGTCGAGTCCGCGTTCGAGAAACTCGACCAGCCCCATGACAGCCAGCGCCATCATCATGGTCGCCCAAATGACGAGGAGGAGGCTGGAACCGCGCTCCGAGGCGAGGCGACGAGAATGGGGGGCAGCGAGTTGCATCGTGGGGGAGTGCCGGTCAGGCGCCGGGGCGGAAAAGGGTGCGGACGGGGGTTGCGCGGCCGCGCGGCCGGATGGTCAGCTCGATCATCGGGGGAACGGTCGGTGCGGAGCGGTCGACCCAGCGCTTGTTGCCCGGTTGCCAGAACTGCCAGGTGAGCTCGGCGATGTCGGGCAGGAGGGGAAGCCAGAACCGGCCGTCCCGATCAGGGCGCACCCACGGGGTGCCCTCGGCGCGCAAGAGCGGGCTACGCACGGGAACCAACGTATTTCCCTCCTGGGGAACATAGAAGTCAGGGCGGCTCAAGGCGAGTGCGTAGAGCGCCTCGGAAGCGGCACCCCCGAGGGCACCGGTGGCCTCGTCCGGACGTCGCCGTCGCCATTCGGCCGCCGCCTCCTCGTCGGCCTTCTGCAGGCCGAGGCGACATTCGCCGGTCCCGCTCCACCAGGGAGGGCCGAAGGCGAAGGCGTCGGGAGCACCGCGCAGGACGAGCTCTTGCACTAGGGGGGTGGATTCGATGACGCGCAGTTCGAAGCTGGCACCGGGAGGAAGGGTGGCGAGCGTTTGGCGGAAGAGCGCGATGAAAGATTCCAACCTCTGGTCTTCCTCTTGGATCTCGCCGATCTCGGCGACCGCCTGGGTCGATCCGCTCACGATCGCGAACATCGTGCCCGTCATGAGGACGAGGATGGACAGTGCGGCCACCACCTCGATGAGCGTGAAGCCGCCTTGGCGGCGCCTGGGGTGATCAGGGGCGGTAGACATAGAGATCGATGGACTGGGTCTGGATTTCGGTGCCGTCGGTGGAGGGGGCGACGGGTTGCGCCAGGGCGCGGAGGAGCCAGAGCCCCTCGACCGGCTCGCCGCGGAAATTGGTGAACACCAGCGGCTCGATTTCCGTGCGGAACTCGACGGCCAGCTTCTCGTCGCGCCGGGAGAAAGCCATCTCCTTAGTTTTGGGTTTGGTGCGGGCCTCGACGAGCATGCCCTCGAGGCCTTCGCGGATGGCGAGGTCGCGGGCGAGCCGGTTGGAGGCATCGATCGAGGACTGCAAAGCCACCGCCAAGCCGACCGCGACGAGCGAGAAAACGGTGAGTGCGATGATCACCTCGAGGAGGAGGAAGGCACGGCGGCGCGGGATCTTCGAGAGAGGGTCTCGTCTCATCCGTTCCCCCCCTCCGGTTGGGCGCCGCGCGGGCGCGGGGTCACCGATGACCGCTCGCGGACGATCTCGCCCGTGAGGACATCGAATTCGGCTTCGAAGAAGGCGTCCCCGCGGGAGAAGGACACCTCAAGTGGGGTCACGAGGCCGGTCGGTTGGAAGATCCAGCGGCGGAGCGCGCCGGCCGGAACGGCGGCCGCGGCGTAGTCGCCCCAGAAGCGCAGCTCGCAGCCGACGCCCTCGGGGAGTGGATAGCTCCGCACGAACGGTGGGGTCCACCCGGGGGGCTCTCCGTCGGTGAAGAGGCCCTCGAACTGGTTCTCGCGAACGATCTCGGTGCGCCCGATTTCCTGGCGTTGGATGGCGCTCTGGTCGGGGGGGCGTTGGATCTCGTCCAGCCACTGGACGAACTCGCCCCGGGATCCGTAGGCGTTGACGAAAGGGGCGGCATGGAAGCCGGTGGCATCGAACGTGATCTGGTAGGGGCGCCGGTCGCGGACGGCGTGTTGGCGGACCTCCTGGACGAGGTCGGAGAGGGCGCGCAGCGGGGCACGGGCACGCCGCTCGTCCTGGAGCCCGCCGATGGTCGGGATGGCGATCCCGACGATGAGGGCGATGATAGTCAGGCCGACGATGATCTCGATGAGGGTGAATCCACCCGGACGTCTCGGGGGCGATGCCCTCACGCGTCCTCGTTGGAGGGCTTCCAGTTCCCGATGTCGTCTTCGCTTTCCTCGCCGTCGGCGCCGAACGAGAACACGTCGTAATCGGCCGAGCTCCGTTCGGCGGGGCTGCGGTACTGGTAGTCCCGTTTCCAAGGGTCCTGGGGAACCTCCTCTAGCAGTTGCGTCCAGCGGTCGGGGAGCGGTTCGGCCGTCGGCCGTTCCACCAGTGCCTCCAAGCCCTGGTCGGTGGTCGGCGGCTGAAAGTTTCGCGCCTCATAGACTTTCAGCTGGGTGACAATATTCTTGATGTCGCTTTCCACCCGCGTCTCCTTGGCGACATCGACGTTCCCTTTGATGAGATAGATCGTCGAGGCGCCGAGGATGGCGACGATGGTGATGACGAGGACGATCTCGATCAGGGTGAAGGCGCGGGTCGCCGTCGGGCGGAGGGGAGAATTTTTCGAATGCATGGTTGATGGATCGTTGGGTGTGAAGATGCTGCGTTCGGCGTCGGTTCAGGTTCGGGTATACGGGGTGAGGGGACGTCCGCCTTGCGAGAAATGGATTTCAATTCGCGCGAATGGTCGCTCAGGTCTGCGACCTGATCCCGGAAACGGCCGAGAAGATCGAGGTGACGATCGAGTAGGCGACGATGGTGACGACGATGGAAAGAAAGATGATGATGACCGGCGAGATCAAGGTGGTCAGGCGTCTGATACGCGCGTCGAGTTCCTTGTCGTAACGGGAGGTCGCCTTGGCCAGAGAGCGTCCGAGATCGCCGGTCTGCTCGCCGACGGCGACGATGTCTTCGAGCAGGCCGGGGAAGGCGCCGGTGCGGTGGAGAGCGGCGGAGAGCGTGTCCCCGCCGGCCACGTCTTCGGCCACCTTGGCCAAGCAGCTCTGGTAGTGGCGGTTGGCGGTCGCCTTGACCACCAGGCGGAGCCCGGGGAGGAGGGGGACGCCATTGGCCACGAGGTTGCCCAACGCCTGGCAGAATCCCGCGAGAAATCGGCTTTCGATGATGGGGCCAACTAGCGGCAGGCCAACTTTGCGGCGGTCCCACCACTGGCGCCCCCCGCCCGAGGCCACCGCGAGCCGGAAGATGCCGAAGGCGATGGCGAAGCCGACGGCGAAGGCCCAGCCCCAGCGAGCTGCGAACTGCCCCACCGCCACCAGCACCCGCGTGATGAGCGGGAGATCTTGACCGGACTTGGCCAGCATATCGGAAAGTTGGGGGACGAGTACCGCGATGAACACGAAGGTCAGCATGAGGCAGGCTCCTACCATGACGGCCGGGTAGACGAGCGCCTGCGTGAACTTTTTCTGGAGTTCGTGGACGATGGTTAGGCTCTCCGCGAGGCGCCGGAGGATGCGTGCTAGCGAGCCGCTCGCCTCTCCGGCGGCGACCATGTTGATGTAGAGGTCGTCGAAGCTGGGGGAGGCTTCGTGAAGCGATGCGGCGAGGGGCTCGCCCTCCCGGAGGCGGTCGCGGACGCGCGCGCTGATCGTGCTGAGCGGGCCGCCGCCCTGACGGTTGGCCAAGACGCCGAGGGCCTGCTGGAGATGGAGCCCGGCCTCGAGGAGATCCGCGAGCTCCTCGGTGAACCAGATGAGCTGGGGGCGCTTGAGGCGGGGACGGTCTCCGCCTCTGCCACTGGTCACCAGGCTCCCGGTGTCCGCCGAGCGGTCGTCGGGGGTGACGTCGAGCGGGACGAGGGCGTCCTGCTCGATGCGTTGGAAGGCCGATCCCCGGCTGGTTGCCTCGATCGTCCCGCGGATCTCGCGACCGTCCGGGGCGACGGCGGTGTAGGCGAACGTGGGCATTGCGGCGGGTTTCGGATCAGGCGGGGGCGTCGTCACCCGCCGTGACGGCGAGAACTTCGGCGATCGTCGTCTTGCCGGCGAGGACGCGGCTCCAT
>CAZKYJ010000047.1:0-5742 GCA_964556355.1 uncultured Verrucomicrobiales bacterium
GAGCGCGACAACGTCGGAGTGATCCCCGTGCTCAGGTCTCGGATCGGTTCTCCCACCGACACCGATGACTTCGTCGTCGCCACCGTGAGGAACTCCTACGCCGAAGTGGGTTGCGACATCTGGGATCTTATTGGCAGTGACGAGAGAGGTGGAACCCGAGTCGTGCCCTTTGACGCCCAGACCTTGCGGACTCGTATCGAAAGGGTCTGCCAGCCGGCGGATCTCGGTGAATTCGACACCGCAGTCACCATCCGTTCGACGCCGCAAACGGTGGACCCGACCGATGGGAGCAATCCACTCAAGTTCTCCGCGAACGTGCACGTCGAACGCGATCTCTCGGCCCATGGGCTAGTGCATTCCCCACTCTCGGAAGGGGGAGGGTTTTACCGGACCGTCTTCGGAGCGGCGATAGCTCATCCCGAGCATGATTTCGAGGTCTATGTCTTCAGCGTCTATGCGAACCCTCAGGTATTTCCCCCCGGAATCGATTCTCTCCCCGCTGCGATCCGCCCGTCGGAGGTCGATCCGGAAGACCAGATCTGCGACCTGATCAATGGAGAATCTCCTGAGCCTTCCGTTCCCCACGCCGCCGCCGCCGTAGCCGAGACGGATCTGCGGTTCACTCCCGAACCACCGCGGTGAAAGCTCCGCCGGCAGGAAGAGGAAGAAGAAAGAATCCGAATTGAGAACCTTCAGATTCCTGCCGGAATTGCCTCGCCCTCGCCACGACCCACATTTACTCTGTACCTCTCAAGAATCATGAATCCGCCTGAGTCAGCCATCGACCCGTCGGGCACCACCCCGAGCTCGGGAGCATCCCAGGAGGATGCCCCTACCGGTGATTTGGAGCGCTCGAGGTTTCAGGACACGCGCTGGACCTTGGTGCTCCAGGCGCAGGACGCCACGGAAGGATCCGCCCAGCGAGCGCTGGCGAGGCTGTGCGAGATGTACTGGTACCCGCTATACGCCTTTGCGCGCCGGAGCGGATCCAATCCCGCCGATGCGGAGGATCTCACGCAGGGGTTCTTCGCCTACAACCTGCAACACGGCCTCTTTGACAACGTGGGAGCGGAGCGCGGCAAGCTCCGCTCGTATCTGATCAAGGCCATGAAGAACTTCATGAGCAACCGGCGCGCCTATGAACGCGCCCAGAAGCGGGGGGGCGGAATACGGCACCTCTCGATCGACCAGGAGGCCGCCGAGCGGCGTTACGCTTACGAACCCGCCGACCACCTCACCCCCGATGTCGTCTACGAGCGGCATTGGGCGCTCAGCCTACTTGAGCATGCCCGCCGGCGATTGGAGGGGGAGTATATCCGCCGGGGAAAAGGAGAACTGTTTCTCGCCTTGAAAGGGTTCCTTTCCACCCGCCGACCCGACCGGCCGTATGCCGAGGTCGCGACCGAACTCGAGGTTTCTATCGACGCCGTGAAGCAAACCGCCCATCGCATGCGGGAACGCTACCGGGAACTCGTGGAGGAAGAAATCTCGCACACCGTCGAGTCGCCGGATCAGGTGGAGGAGGAGATCCGCCACCTCTTCGGGGTGTTCGGCTAGTTCCAACGAGGCCCGCGGAGCATCCCTCCGGAAGCTTCCAATCAGTCCGAACAATCATTGTCATGCCCCCACGCTCCTCGCCCGCCGGCCCGGACCCGCCCGAACGGGACCCGGGCACGCGGACGGGAGACGAACGCGACCCCATGGAGGGGCTGCTCTCCCTCGGTGCCCACGACCTGCCGCCCCTGGGTCCGGAGGCCCGGATCGCCGAGGAAGCCGGTGACGTCATCGGGCGCTACAAGCTGCTGCAAAAGATCGGCGAGGGCGGCATGGGCGAGGTCTGGATGGCCGAGCAGCGCGACCCGGTCGAGCGGAGGGTCGCCCTCAAGATCATCAAGGCGGGCATGGACACCCGGGGCGTGATCGCACGCTTCGAGGCGGAGCGCCAGGCGCTCGCACTGATGGACCACCACAGCATCGCTCGCGTCCTCGACGGGGGAGCGACCGCCTCGGGTCGTCCCTACTTCGTCATGGAACTCGTCAACGGCGTGCCCGTCACCGAGTACTGCAACGAGGCCAAGCTCAGCACCCCCCGCCGGCTGGATCTCTTCCGCCAGGTGTGCCGGGCCATCGCCCACGCCCACCAGAAAGGGGTGATCCACCGCGACATCAAGCCCAGCAACATCCTCGTCACCAACCAGGACGGCCGGCCGCTTCCCAAGGTGATCGACTTCGGGATCGCCAAGGCCACCTCCCGGAAACTCGTCGAGAAGACCTACTTCACGGAGTACGGGCAGATGATCGGAACGCCGGCCTACATGAGCCCGGAGCAGGCGGAGTTCTCGGCGGACGATGTGGACACCCGCAGCGACGTCTATTCCCTGGGGGTGCTCCTCTACGAACTGCTGACCGGATCGCCCCCGTTCGACGACCGGGAGCTTCGCTCGATGGCCCGAGACGAGCTCTGCCGGGTGATCCGGGAAGTCGAGCCACCCCGGCCGAGCACCCGGCTCAGCACCTTGGGGTTGCGGGCCGCGAAGGTGGCGACCCAGCACGGGACGACCGCGAGGGGGCTCGGCCGGATGGTCGAGGGCGAGTTGGACTGGATCGTGATGCGGGCCCTCGAGAAGGACCGCGCGCGGCGCTACCAGAGCGTGGGCAGCTTCGGGGACGACGTGGGGCGCTACCTGCGCGACGAGGCGGTCTCGGCCAATCCGCCGTCGCGCAGCTACCAGCTGCGAAAGTTCGCGGGGCGCCACCGGGGGGCGCTTGCGGCGGCGGCTTCGGTGATGCTGGCCCTGTCCGCCGGCCTCGGCGTCGCGCTCTGGAAATATCAGGATGAGAAGTCCGCACGGCAGGTGGCGCAGGACGAACGTCGCATCGCGGAGGAAGCCCGCAGGGAATCCGACCGGGCGCGCCAGGAAGCCGAGGAGGTCGCGACGTTTCTGGCGGGGGTATTCGAAAGCCCGGACCCGGCGCGGGACGGGCGAACCGTCACCGTGGCCGAGCGGATGGACGCGGCGGTCGAGAAGTTGGAGAGCGAACTGACCGGCCAGCCCGAACGGCAGGCCCGGCTGCGGCGCGCCCTGGGGCGCACCTACATGGCACTCGGCCTCAATGACCAAGCGATCCTCTTGCTGGAGAGCGCCAGGGATTTCTATCGGGACGCCTCGGGTCCGGAGCATCTCGACACGGTTCTCGCCATGGATCTGTTGGCGGCAGCATTCTACGGTGCCGGCCGACGGGACGAGGCGCTCGAACTGCAGGAAAAGGTGGTGCCCCTGCTCCGCGATCTCCTCGGCGCCGGGCACCCGAACACGATTGATGCGGCGCTCAACCTGTCCGCCTGCTACCGGGAGGCGCGCCGCTTCGACGATGCCCTCGAGCTGCGGGAGCAGGTGCGGGCCACCGCCCTCGAGGCGCTCGGCCCGGAGGCAACCGGAACCCTTCTGGCCATGCACCAGCTGGCGGTCTCCTACCAGGACGCGGGACGCCGCAGCGAGGCGCTCCAGCTCCAGGAAGAGACGCTGGAACGATCCCGGAAAGTGCTCGCCCCCGATCACCCCAACCTGTCCGAGGCGATGCACAACCTGGCGATGTACTATTCGATCGACGGGCGTAGCCAGGAAGCAATCATGCTGATGGACGAGGTGCTCGAACGGGACGAGAGGATCCTTGGCGAGAATCATCCCGACACCCTCCAGACGAGGGTGAGCCTGATCGAACTCCATCGCTCGGCCGGTGACCTGGCCACGGCGACCGCGATCGCGGAAGCCGCGCGGGAGCAGGGTCACGCGATCCTCGATCCGGGGCATCCCCTGACCGTTCTGGCGACGCAGCGGCTCGCGGGTTGCTACCGCGAGGCGGGGCGCCGGGACGCGGAACTCGCGATGTGGACGGACGAGGTGACGCGCAGACAGCAACATCTCGGCCCGCGGCATCTGCGAACCCACGAGGCGAGGGTGCACCGCGCGGAGAGCTACGGCCACCTCGCCGGTTGGGAGGAGGCCATTCCTCTGATGGCGGACGTATCGATCGCCACCCCTTCCGATACCATCTTGGCCATGAAGCTGGCCGCGCTGCAGGTTTGGTTCGGCCGCGACGAGGACTACGCGGCGACCGTGGATCGCATGCTCAGGTGGGCGGGCGATTCCGAAGATCTCGCCGCCGCCGAGCGGGTCGCGAAGCTCTCCAGCCTGCGCCCCGTTGGCGACCCTGCTACCCAGGAAACGATCGTCGACCTCGCGCGGCGGGGACTCACGATGGCAGCCGAGGACTCGGGATCCGAACCTTGGAGCCTCTTGGCGCTCGGGATGGCGGAGTGGCGAAGCGGTGACTACGGGTCCGCTGCGGCGCACCTGGAGGCCGCTTCAACGAGCGCGTCCACCAGCACCCCAGGCGTCAATGCCCCGGCGAACCTCCGGGGCACGGCCGCGTTCTATCGTGCCATGTGCGCATTCAGGCTGGTAGGGAAAGAGGGTGCGCGAAAGATTTTCGACGAGGCAGAAGGCGAGATGAAAGCCCCGCCCGCGAATGGAGCGGATCTCCTGGGCGACGGCGCGGATCAGGACCATCTCATCCTTTGGCTGGCGCATAGGGAAGCCCAGCGCCTCCTCGGTGAGCCGCGGGACGGGTAGCACGACCGTGGTGGCGCACCGGGTTCCCAGCGCAGGGGGCATCGGAGTGGTCGAGGCGATGGCGTTGTCGCGGAAAGCCCCGGTGGCATTGCTACTGGCCGGATGGTCGGCTAGCCTGCCGCCATGCGTATCGCGTGGCTGCCCCTCCTCTCCGCCGTGCTCGTGGCACCGGCGGTCCCGGCGGATGTGCCCAGCACCCCTGGGGAAGATCGGCCGCCGCTGAACCGCACGGTGCCGGATCCGACTACGAATGACACCGGGGCGAGCGCCCAGCCGAGCACCGCCGAACTGATCGCCCTGCTCGCCCACCCCGACGCGCTCGTCCGGACCCGTGCCCACGACACGTTGCTCCGCTACCTCGCCACCGAGACCGGAGCGCCCGAGTTCGCGGATCGGCTCACCCGCTTCCACAAGCATGCGCCCCACGCCTGCAAAGCGGACCACGAGGCGCAGACGCTCTACATCCTCGGACTCTTTGCTGAGCTGGAGGATATTTCCAGCATCCTGATCGCGCAGTGCCTGCAATCTTCGCACCCCCGGGTACGCGCCGCCGCCCTGGAGGCCGCCCATTTCGCGGACAACCGGATCGACGGGATCATCCTCGCCTACGATCCCGATCCCGCGACCCTCGCCTCCTACCGGATCGCCCTGCGAAACCTCGGCACGGAGGAGGCGGCGGCGCGCCTCGCTGCGCTGCCCGGCGGGCGGTAGGATACGCGAACCCCGTGATTCTCGACCGCGATCCGGCCGGCGGGCACACGGCAACCCTGGCACCCGGGGGCTCAGCGATCGCCGAAGTAGTCCCTCCCGCCGCCGTAGTGGATCATGTTGTAGGGGGGAATGCGCTCGTCCGGACTCAGTCCCTTCACCAGCTCGCACGCGATCCCGTAGTCCCAGATAGGCTGAGGGAGGCCGATCTCGCGATTTGTGTATTCCATCTTGTTCCCCCAGGCGCGTCCGACCCCGGCCATGTCGAATGCCGTGATCGTCCGCGAGTCTCTGTCCACGACGATTCTACCGATGACACGCACCGCGCACCCCCGCGTGCGCGGTTCGGTTAGGGACTCTGCGACGAACGGTTCTCCCATCTCCCCGAATCCCTCGATGG
>CAZKYJ010000047.1:5752-13314 GCA_964556355.1 uncultured Verrucomicrobiales bacterium
CGGCAGTGACCGTCATCGACGATTCCCGGACGGGCAGCGAATTGACGCTGCCTTCCATATAGTCGATCACGATGGTGGAAAAAAACCGGCGCTGGATCTCTGGAGCAACTGGGATGCTCGCGCCAACCTCCAGGTTCTCCGGGACGAGCGACCGCCACTCGGCCGCCGTTAACCAGAGCATGTCGCTCTGTGTTTCGGCCGGCCAGGCATCGGGATTCCGCTGGTAGTAGAGCCGTCTCGCGCGCCGCGGCTGGCCGTCCTCGCCGACCTCGAGATAGGTGCAGTAGCCCCGCACGATCAGCCCATCTTCCGGAACCTGCGGAACGGGGCGCTCCGGGGGATCGGCCATGGCAGGATCCGGCAGCGGCGGCCGGCGCACGCTTTCGGGCAATCCGCGAAAGTCGGCGAGCAGCGGGGCGAGATCGCTCTCGCGGAGACGGACGTGCCCGCGCCGCCCATCGCCGAGCGGCTGCCCCCCGGCGGTGACCGCGACCAGGTGGTTGCCTCCGGCACCGGCTCGTTCGCAAAACGCGTACTCCTGCGAGTTTCCCCGGAAGTAGGTATCCAGCGCGAGCGGGACGAAATGCTCGTTGACGAAATCGGGCTCGACTTGATCCCCGGTGTACCACCGGGCACGGTTCCCCGTGCAGGCGCCTCACGTCCGCCCGAGCGGGCTCCCGTCGGCGGCGGTGAAAATCACCAGCGGCTTGTCTTCGGCCACGGCGCGGGAACGGGCCTCGGTCACATCGGTATGCCATTCGATCTCCCGCCAGGGGCTCTCCTCCGCCTGCGGTTTGATCTCCTTGATGAGCCCCTCGAGCTGGCTCTGCCGAAGGGGCGGGAGATCGGGCTCGCCGGCCGAAGCGATCGCGATGGGGAGCAGCATGGCGGGGGTGAGAATCCGCCTTGGCACGCGAGGTAGAACGTTCATCTTCAGGTAACGTCGATCGGTGACGTGAGCCTATCAAACTTCGGCCAGCGGCACCGAGGCGTCTCCGAATGTGCCGGGCCGGACACCCATCTTGCCCATGAGCGAGAGATAGAGACGGCACATCTGGCGCTGCGGCTGGTCGCGGTAGTCGAGGACGCGACCGCCTTTGATTTGGCCACCGCCCCCCCCCACGACGACGACGGGAAGCTGGCTGGCATCGTGGCTGCCGGTGAGCATGGACGAGCAATAGAGAAGCATCGAGTTGTCGAGGGCGCTGCGCTCGCCCTCGTCGATGGCGTCGAGCTTCCCGGCAACGTAGGCCAGTTGCTGGATGAAAAACTGATTCACCTTCAGCCAGTCCGCGGTGTCGCTGTGGGAAAGGAGGTGGTGGATCATGTAGTCCACCCCGAGGTGGGGGAAGCGGAGCGACGAGTGGTCGTTGTTCAGCTTCAGCGTGCAGAGCCGCGTGGTGTCCGTCTGGAAAGCGAGGACGAGAATGTCGCACATCAGCCGCATGTGCTCGGCGATGTCCTGCGGGATGCCGTCGGGAGGGCGCGGGATGTTGGGTTCCGCCAGGGTCGGACGCCAGCCCTGGAACTCCCCGCGACGGGCGGCATTCTCCAGGCGCCTCTCGACCTCGCGCACGGAATTGAGGTACTCGTCGAGCTTCTGACGATCGCGGGAACTGACCCCGCGGCGCACGTCTTTGGCATCGGCGAGGACGGCGTCAAGCACGCTCTGGTCGCCGCGCGCCGAGCTGTCTTTGAAGAGGCGGTCGAAGGCCAGGGAGGGATAGATCTCGAGCGGGGTCGGGGTGGTCGGCGAGCTCCATGAGATATGCGAGCTGTAGAGCATCGAGTAGTTCTTGTGCACCGCCGGGTTCGATTTCTCACAGCCGAGAACGAGGCTGGGAACTTTGGTTTCGCGACCGTAGGTCTGGGCGAGCAGCTGGTCGATACTGGTGCCGGAACGGATATCGCCGCCGGAGGCGAGGGGGGCGCCGGAGAGGAGGTTACCGGTCTGGGAGCTGTGGATATTCCCCTTCTGCGCCTCGGCATTGTGCAGCCCCTGGATGAAGAGGAGCTTTTCCCGATGCACTTGGAGCGGGGTGAGCACCTGTCCCAGCTCCATCTCGGCACCCTCGCCGCGCGCCCACCACTCGCGGGAATGGAAGCCGTTACCCGAAAACATCACCGCGAGCCTGACGGGCGCCTCGCTCCCCGGCTCACGGGATTTGGGGGTGTCACCCCAGACGGTGAGTGACTCCATCCACGGGAGCGCCATGGTGATACCAGCACCGCGGAGGAAGGCGCGGCGTTTGAAACGGTGGGATGTTTTCATGGGTGGTCGCTTCCGCGAATCTCGCGGAACTGGGGGCTGAGGACAACCATTTCGATGGCGCGGCCGACGCGGTAACCGTTGGCAGCCAAGTCATCCTGCATGGCGTCGAGCAGGGGTTCGTCGCTGAGGATCACGCCGCGTCCGAGGGCATAGCCGAGAAGCTTGCGGCAGAACTGGCGCACGAAATCGTCGCGGCGGTGGGTGAGAAGGTAGTCGCGGAGACCGTCGATGCCAGCGAAGGCGGTGCCGTCGGCGGCACGGGTGCTGGCGTCGATGGGCAGGCCGGCGGCGTCGGTGACCCGGAAGCGCCCGATGGCATCGAAGTTTTCCAGCGAAAACCCGAAAGGATCGATGCGCGCGTGGCAGCGGGCGCAGCTGGGATCGCTGCTGTGCCGCTCGGTGAGCTGCCGCTCGGTCAGGCCGGCGGGTGGCTCTTCGAGCAAGACGGGCACTCCCTTGGGCGGTCGGGGGAGGCGCTCGCCGAGCAGGGTCTCGCTGATCCAGTTGCCCCGGAGGATCGGGCTGGTTCGGGAGGCTCCGCTCTGCATGGCCAGGGCGGCCCCGAATCCGAGGACTCCACCACGCCCTTTCTCGCGAACGCCCTCGACCCGCCGCCATGCCTCCCCCCCGGCGGGCAGCCCGTAATACTCGGCAAGGGCATCGTTGACGAACACGTGGTCGGCGGCGAGCAGGTCGAGCACCGAGCGGTCGTTCTGAAAGAAGTCGGTGAAGAAGCGAACCGGCTCTTCATCGAGCGCCGCCCTGATCGGTCCGAACTCCGGAAAGTAACGCTCGCTCTTCTCGTCGTGCTGGTCGAAATCGCGGACGTGGAGCCACTGGGCGCCAAACTCGATGGCCAGGCGGCGGACGCGCCCGTCGGCGAGCAGCCGGCGCGCCTGGGCGGCGAGGGTGACGGAGTCGCGGAGGTCACCGGCTGCCGCGAGCGCGGACAGTTCGGCATCCGGAGCCGAGCTGGTGAGAAAAAAGCTGAGGCGCGAGGCGAGTTCGGTGCCGCTGACCGGCGCCGCCTCCTTCCCCGGGGGCGGATCCTCCAGCTTGTAGAGGAAATCTGGCGCCGCCAGGATGCGCGCGAGGGTGAGCCGGACGGCAGCATCGTGGGATAGGTCGTCGGCCAGCAGCTCGCGGTAGAGATCCCGGAGGTCGGACTTCTCCCTCCCGTCGAGCGGCCGCCGCCAGGCGCGGTCGGCGAAGGCGATGACGTCGTTGAGCTGGGCGACGCCGGCAGCGTCCCGCAGCGCGCGGAACCGCGCGGCTCCCGCAGCGATCGGTTCGCGCAGCGGCTCGAGGACGGTGGGGTCTCCGTCCTGGGTCGAGAACTGCCAGAGCTGTTCGAAGACATCGACGAGCTTGAGAGCGTCCTCGCTGACGAAGTGGAGCTCGTCCCAGAGACGGTCGAGCGCAGCCGCCTGGGCGTCGTCGAGCAGGAGGCGGCGGAAATGGTCGTCCTCACGATAGAATAGAGTTAGGGTTACAACCTCGTCCACCGGCACGATCTTGGTGTAGCACAACGCGGCCGGGAAGAGCTGCCGAAAGCCGTCGAGGTCGGCGAGGAGTTTCCGTTCGGCCTGACTTCCGGGGCGCGCGAGGATTGTGCCACCCGTGAGGCTCTCGGACGGGGGCGAAAGGCTGGCGCTCACCCGGATGCCGCCATCGCCCGAACCCAGCGTCCCGGTGGCGACGAACTCGGCCCCGGGGTGCACGAAGGCGGCCGGGATGGTGAACGCGTGCACTACTCCCTGGGCGCCGGCCTCGAAGTCGGCGGCACCATCCCCCGCCCCGGACGGGACCGGCGGGAGCCAGCCGAGCACCCCGTTCCAGTCGCGCAGGTTCGCGTAGAGGATCCGGTCCTGTTCGTTCCCGGGAAGATCCCCCGAGGCGAGGAGGCGCTGGACGCTTTCGGCAAGGGCGTCGCCGGATTCTCCCCGCAGAACCCGGGACCGCCACTCGGCCAAAATCGACCCTGGCGGGATCGCTCCCGGTTCGGCGGCGTCGCCGCCCGCCGCGCCCAGGTGCCACACTTCGGCAATCCCGGACGAATCGGCCAGCGGGTTGCCGTCGCGGATCCGGTCGATAATCTCGCTGCCGAGATCCCAGATCCGCCCGCCGGCACCGCGCTCGGAGATCGCGAGAACGACGCCGGTGGTGTCGCAGCCGTGGTTGGCATCACGCGCCCCAACCGTGACCACGACGAGGTCGCCGCGCCGCACGGCGACGGTCGCCGAGGCCTCGAAGGCTTCGGATCCTCCGTTGTCGAACGCCCCCCGTGCCAGCACCGTGGTGCCGTCCCGGGAGACGTGATCGACGTGCCAGTCGATGCCGTTGCCGCAGTGGGCATCGGTGTCCGCGAGCAGTCCCTCGACCCCGATGGCACCATCGATCGGGCTGCGCCAAGTGATGGCGGCATCCCGGGTCGGCGACGGGTGCATGGTGACACCCCGCGCGGGCAGGGTGACGGTGCCGATCACCACCGTTTCGTCCGACTGGTTGACGAGCACGCTCGGCGTGGCGTCGAACCCCCAGCCGACGACGGCGCCACCCGCCGCACCGCTGTCCATGCGGGCGCTGAACTGGCCGGTGACGCGGGGTTCGACCGGGTGCCCGAGAGCGGCGACGCGCGCCCATCGCGCGGCGAGCGCCGGGTCGAGCCCCCGCTCCGCGGCGAGTGCCTCGACGGGTTGCCCGGTTCCGAGGGTCGCGGCGAGACAATCCAGGTAGGCAGCCGTGCGGGCGAGTTCGTCGGTCATGCGCGCTTCCGCCCTTCCGGCCATCCGCCCGACCTCGTGCAGCATCACTGGCGGGTGATCCGGCGCGACAACCCGTGGCGCCCGCCAGTTCACCGTGGGGTTCGCCCCGCTCCCGGCCATGGCTTCGGCGGCCAGATAGAGGGTGACGTCCTCGCCATCGTCGGGCAGCGCGAGCCGAACCTCCCTGGAGGCAACGACGGGCGAAACCGGCTCCTGCCACGCCGATGGCCCTCCCCGCTTGCCGATGTGGCCGACCGTGGTGAACTGCCAGAGCGCGCGCTGCCACCGCGCCACCTCCTCGGCCAAAGCGGAACCGTCGCCGGCCTCCGCCTCCCGCCACCGGGCGCGGAGAGGGTCGAGCAAGGCGTTCGCTTCCGTGCTGGTGAGCGCGGACCATAGGGTGCGGAGGTACTTGGGACTCAAGCCCCGCTCGCGGGCGATCCCATCGAGGTCGGGCGCCCCTCCGGCACGGGCGGCGAGGGTCGCGGCAAAGTAGCGGTCGAGCGGGAGGACGCCACCGTCCTTGGTATCGAATCGGATCCCCTGCAGGTCGACCGCCGAGCCCCCGCCGATCTCGGTAAACTCGGCATAGAACGCGCGGATCGCCGCCAACTTCTCTTCCGTCCAGTCGCGCGGCGTCGTCTTCTCGGAGAACGCGATCCCGTCGGGCAACAGCACCACGTGTTTGGCCACTTCTTTGGCGGCATCGAGGTATTTGGTGAAAAGCGTCGGCGACATGACCAGCGCCGCGCCCGTGTTGGTGAATCCCTCGCCCGCCGCCCCGTCCACCGGGAAGCCCTCGGTCGGGTCGAGGTTTTCGATCCCGGTCAGATCGCGCAAGGTGTAGGCGAACTCCGCATTCGAGAGCCGCCGCACCACGACCGGCCCGGGGTCGCCGGCGTTGGAACGGGCGATGGCATCCAGCCGCTGCCGCACCCAGGCAGACAGCTGTTCTTTCTGCGCCGGCGCGAGCTGAGGCTTTTTGGCCGGCGGCATCTCACCCAGTTCGAGCTGCTCGCCGACCAGCTGCCAGACGCCAGGGTCGGTGCTGATCGACTCGGGGGTGGCGAAACGCTCGAGGTCGAGCTCCCCCTTCTGCTCTTCGGTCGAGGAGCGGCCGGATCGTCGGCGTGAAGTGCGGATCGTCGGCGCGCGCCGCACACGCGGCGATGGCGGCGGCGGCGGCGGTGGCGCAGGCGATTGAAAGACGGAACACGGGCGGTGGGTAGGGTGGGGATGAATTGTAAACTCCCGCATGGAATGATGTTGAAACGCGCATGGGCGTCCGCGCTTATCGGCCTTTGTTCGCTCACCGCGGCCGGGGCGGACGGCTACAAGGTTTTCGTGCTCGCCGGCCAGTCGAACATGGAGGGGAAAGTGCAGAATAAGCTGCTCGAGCACCAGGCCCGCGACGAGAAGACGGCGAACATCTTCGCCCACCTCCGCGACGGGGACGACTGGGTTGTGCGGGACGACGTTTGGATCAAGTTTCTCGACCTCACCGGCGGGCTGAGCATCGGCTACGGCTCGCGGGACCGCACGGGCGTCGAGCTGGAATTCGGCACGGTGATGGGCGACCACTTCGACGAACCGGTGCTGCTGATCAAGACGGCCTGGGGTGGACACTCGCTCTTCCGGAATTTCCGCCCACCCTCGGCGGGGATGCCTTCCGAAGAGAAACTGGCCGAGGAATTGGCCAAAGCCCAGAAGCGCGTGACCGACCGCAACGAGAAGAACAACAAGAGCGATCCGCTGCCGACGATGGACGAGATCAAAGACGTCTACGGGTCGTCCTACCGAAACATGATCTCGGAGGTGACCGAGACCCTCGCCAATGCCGGCCGGCTCTTCCCCAAACTCAAAGGCAAGTCGCCGGAGATGGCCGGGTTCGTCTGGTTCCAAGGGTGGAACGACCAGTACGATGGAGTCGAGGCCGAGTACGAGTCGAACCTTCGCCACCTCATCGCGGATGTGCGCAACGATCTCGACGCGCCAGAGCTGCCGGTCGTCGTCGGACTGATGGGACAGAACGGTTCCGAACCCGCCAAGGGCGCGATGCTGACGATCCAAGAGGCACAACTCGCCGTCGCGGACATGCCGAAGGTGCAATCCGTCCGGACGGATGAACTCGTCGACAAGGCGGCCGAGGCGCTCTACCCGACTTGGAAGGATAACTTCGAGGAATGGGAGAAGACCGGCTCCGACCGCGCTTACCACTATCTTGGAAGCGCGATTTGGCACGTCCGCATGGGACACGCTTTCGCCGATGCGATGTTGGAGCTAGCAGACTAATCCGCCCCAGGCTCGACGGATTCGCCAGCGGGAGATGCCGGAATAGTTTTCGGTGGATGGCTTCCCCCGGCGGCTGAACAGGCGATGAGCTTGGCGGCAGCCACGCCCAATGAAACGACCGGTGAGCTGACCGCCGCCGGTGGGAGCATTGGCCGGACGCTGAGCATCGAGGGCTCTGCAGTTCTCCGAGCCCAAAACGACAAATGGCTGGGTGTGAATTCCGAGGGCAGTGG
>CAZKYJ010000048.1:0-6593 GCA_964556355.1 uncultured Verrucomicrobiales bacterium
GAGCTCGAAGGTGAAGCGGGAATCCATGAGCGCTCCGTCAGCGGTGCGATTCACCGCGAAGCGATCCCCTCCCCACTCGACCTGGACGGCACCCGCTGACGCGATCGCGAGAATCGCGACGCAAATATGAGAGACGACGGGCACGGCTGGGCGGATCGGGCGCATGGTTGGTGGGAGGGTCGGGATGCGGTCGCTTATGTGAGAATCGCGACGCGGAATTGAGAGGGCGCGGGCAAAAAAGGGGAAAGGAAGGTAAAGATCGATTGGGCGGTTAGACGTGCCGCGACCGGGTGCGGAAGGCGGCGGCAGCCAGCGAAACAAGGGCGAGGAGCGCCGCCGATGGCTCGGGTACGGCGACCGTCTGGAAGCGCGTCGAAGTAGCCGACAGGTCGGTGATCGAGCCGAGAACGACGGTGTCAGCCTCGTCGAGGTTGTAGTTGAAGGTCGTCCCGTCGGCGACGTTGCCCACGGCCGGGAGAATCCATGGCTCGGCCGTCCCCGTCTGGGTGAAGAGAATCCACTCTCCACCACCGGAGCGGCTGTCAAACCCCCACACGTAGGCCTGGAGCCCCCCGACGCCGGGCTGGCCCATGCTTCCCGCAGAATCCTCTAGCGTGTAGTTGTGCGTGTCACCAAACCCACCCGACCCGGGGACATAGCTGACCCCCGATTCCTCGCCCGATTGGTCGATCGCCTGCCAGTTGGCCTCCCAGAGATCCGTGTTCTCCGCCGTCGGGGTGAAGCCGTTGACGAATGCTCCAAGCTCGAAACTAAACGTCGACGCGACCTCCGCCCCACCGCTGTCCACCACCGAGTCACCAATGACCCGGTTCTGCCAATTGATGACCTGCCCACCCGCCACCGTCAGCGCGATCACCGATCCCGCAGCCGGCCACACCAGCCTGTATTTGAGCAGCATATCGTTAAGGTTTCTTTGGTAAATCCTAATTATTCTACAGGACAGATTGGCGCTCGTAAACCCATTAATTATGAAAATTATTTATTTCTGAGTCTTGATAGTGATACTTTTCTTAGAAAACACGCCCGCGCGCCTCCAAGAATCACTATTTGATATTTTATGCGTTTACTATATTTTCCATAATAGTGAGGGGTCTAATTCTTCTGTTGGCTGTCGCTGGGACGACGTGGATCGTGATCAACAGTCCGGGGAACTGGATCGAGATTCGGAAGTTGTTTGCTGGGACGGAGGCGGTGGAGACCGAGTCTTTCGCCCGTGAGGCGGTGTCATCGATGAATGCCAAAAGGGCGATGACCGACGACGGAGAGCTGGTCATCAACGGGGATCTGATGACCTGGCTCCGGCTCAGGGCAGTCGCCGGCGAAGCGTATGCCGATATCCAATCCGTGGTGGACGACCTGAACCGTGATCTTCCGGCGCATGTCGATGTGGAAGCACGCACGCTGCACGCGTCGTCGCTCGACGAGGTTCGGACAGATTTGATCGATTGGCTATCGGCGATGGAGAACGCATCGACCTACACCGAGATCGGTATTTTCGTCGAACCGGACAAGGAAGCCCGTGGAATCCGTGCGATCTCCGCGGTGACGCGGATGCTCCCGCAGTTCGAGCCTGCCCTGCTCGATCCCGACAACCCGGTGGCCGAGTTCTGCTCCCGTTGTGCCCACTGCGGCCACGAACACCCGGTCAAAATCGCACGCGCCGTCCTCGGGTTGCAGCTCACCTGCCCGGACTGCGGGCGGCGCTACGACATGCTTTGCCAGGACCTGAGCGGATCCTACCGCCACGTGAACCAGTTCCTCACAGGATACGATCCACCCACCTACTTCCCCCCGGGGCATTCGAAGGTGGATGAGATGCTGAGCATCTGGCGGAGCGTCGTCGGCAGCTTCCGCTATTCCTTCGATATCACGGGCGTGGGAGGCCAGCGGGACCAGTGGCAGCTCCCCGAGCAGACGGAATCGCTGGGCAACGGAGACTGCGAGGACACCTCGATCCTCCTGACCGACCGCCTCATCTCGAGGGGGATCGAGGCGCGGGTGGCGCTCGGCTACCTGAGCGAAGAGGACGGCACGACGACCGGACACGCCTGGGTCGTCGCCCGGATCGACGGTATCGATTACCTGTTGGAATCGACCGAGCACGAGATCGCCGACGACGTTGTGCCGCTGGTGACCGAGCTCGGCTCCAAGTACGCACCTCACGTGCTCTTCGACCGCGAGACGGTCTACTTTCGGGACGGCAAGAAGGGATGGACACCGGACTACTGGTCGGCGCGGGAATGGACGCCGGTCCGCTATCCGAGCGCCGCTCCCATCGCGACCCGGACGGTGACCGAGACCATCCCCATGGCTGCATGGATCGAGGCGGAAACTCCGACGCGGTAGCCGCGCCTCCGGACGCCTCCCCTCATCGGGCGCTTCTGTCACATTCATTCCTCCGCCGACCGGCACGGCTGATGCTATGGGTAGCGGATATGAATACACCAATTGGGCGGGATGCACCGGGCATCCCCTCGCGGGAGACCTCCCGTGCCTTTGCCAAGAATGTCTTCGCGAGCCTTTCGGCGGCGGATCGGAGAGTCCGCCTCCGCCTGTGCGACCTCGTCGAACACTGCGCGATCCTGTGCGCGGAGGACGAGGACGCCAATGTTCTGGCGGCTTCCGCCTACCTTCAGGAAACCGGGATCATCCACTGCTCTCGGGACAAGGCGATCTACTCGCTGGGGCTTGCCGAACACGCGTTCGAAGATTCCATCGGCGCGCTCGACCCCCGGCTGGTCGATTCGATCCTCAACCACGTCCGGGCGGGCGAGTCGCACACCATCACGGCCGAAGCCCAGCTCATGCGTATCTGCCACAAGTACGCCGTCACCCACTACTTGGACTACCTCAAGCTGAAAGCGAGCCTCTCGATATCCGCCTTCGAGAAGCTGCAGCTCGAGCGGATCGACGCCTACAGCCGCTACCTCAAAAACCATCCCCGGGGACACGACATCGGGGAAACCCTCCACGGCATCTTCTACCCGGCCAAAGCGACGGCCCGCGGCAACGAGCCCTGGGAACTCGCCCTGCGGGAAATCCGCTGCAAACCCGCCCAGCCCGCGGACGGGATCGCTCTGCCCAAGTGATTGCGTGGGTGCGCCCTAGCCGCGCTCGTCGTCCCCGGCGCCCTCGTCGCGACGGGGCCGGCGCTCCGTACAGGCAGCCAGCGCGGCGACCCCGATAAGAAACCCGACCGCTCCGGCGATCAAGATGGCGTGCATGGGGTTCTCCCGGATCGAGTTCCCTGCGATCTGATACCCGCGCGCAAGCCCGTCCCGCGACCGGTCGAGGGTGTGGCGCACGCCGTCGACAGCGGAGTGCGCTGCATCGCTGGTCGCGTAGCGCGCGCGATTGGCCGTCTGGCGGGCCAGTGCTCCGGAGTCATGGATCAGTCGGTTGAAGTCGTCGCGGATCACTCCGCCGGTCATGTGGTGGTCTCTGTTGAAAATGCCCATGGTGGTTGTTTGTCGGTGATTACATCTGGTTACGCCAGTACCCGTGCGAACTATGCGCGCCATCGGCGGAGCGCTGCCCGCCGGGCGGGCCGCCACGGAAGTGCGTGGAATCCGACCGGATTTCCGTTGGCAAGCGTCCCGCAAGTCGTTACCCTGCTCTGGCTGTCGACAGCCCCCCCGCGCACCGGATCCTTCCCCCATGCACTCCCGATCAATCGCCACTTTTATTGCGGTCTTGCTCGCGCCCCCCTTGAGCTCGGGGGCGGTCTTGCGGATCGATACGCTCGCCGATGGGTCGGACGTGGTTACCTGGATCTTCCCCCCACCGGTGTTGGAAGGCATCTCGATCTACCACGAGGATGAGGCGGACGCCCAGCTGTCCCCCGCCGTCCTTGCCGGGCGCGTCCCCGTCACCTCGCGGCCGGGGGCGAGCGGGCTGGGACGCGCGTCCCTCGATCGCGCCCGGCTCTTTCTCTCCGCCGGCGCGTTCGACCAGGTGGCCGCCACCTCCAACGAGATCCTCGAGCAGGACCCTGGCAACCCCGAGGCGCTGCTCCTCCGGGGTGTGGCCGAGGCGGGGCGGGGGCGCCACGAGCAGGCCTTGGCCGATTTTGACCGCGTGCTCAAAATCGGGTTGGATTCCGCGGCCGTGAGGCAAAGCCGCGCCCTCAGCCTCGAGGCCCTCGGGCGCGCCGACGACGCCGAAACCGAGTTTTCGCGGGTCATCACCCTCGATCCGAGCTTCGCCGAGGCCTATCTGAAACGGGGCATCCTGCGCGGGACCGCGGGGCGCTTCGAGGATGCCGCAGCCGACTTCTCCCGCTTTATCGACCTGCGTCCCAAAAATCCTGTCGGCTACAAGAACCGGGCGGTCGCCCTGATGAAACTCGGGCGCCAGGCCGACGCCCGGCCGGATTTCATCCGCGCCGAGCGGCTCCGGCAGCAATGAACGCCGCTCCGGGGTGGCTCCAAACGGTCCCGATAATTACCATGGCCAAGCCCGGTCACGGGGAGCGATACTAGACACATGGAAACCCCGTCCCACGAAAGCAAAGCCTCCCTCGGCTGCGGAACCCTCATCCTCATCGCCCTGATCGTCGCGATTTTCTCCGGCGGCGGGATGAAGCAGGAGATCAAAAACATCGAAGCCCGGCTCGAGAGGATCGAGCAGAAGCTCGACGCCGTGCTCCCGCCGCCCGATGAAGCCCCTGGTGCCAACCAGCTCCCGGTCGAAGCGGAGCCGGAGAGCGTCACTCCGCCGGAGGCTCGGTAGCGCTCTCGGCCAGTGCCTGCTTCGCCCGTTCGAGTTCGGCCGGGGAGAGGCGCTGGGCGATCCGGTCGCGCTCCTCGGCGGATGGCTCGTAGGACTTGGCTGCCTGGGCGAGCAGGACGTAGGCCGCGACGAGGTCGCGCGGGCTCCCCTTCCCCTCGGCGAGAAGTTTGGCCATGAGGTGCATGGCGACCGGGCTGCCGGCGCTGGCGGCGGACTGGTAGAGCTGCCCGGCGCGACCGTAGTCCTGCGGCACCCCGTGCCCGCCCTCGAACATGAGGCCGAGGTTGATTTGCGACGAGAGGTAGCCCTGCTCGGCGGCGCGACCGAACCATGCCACGGCCGCCACGTTGTCCTGCGGCACCAGCTTGCCCTCTTTGTAGTGGCCGCCGACGCTGTTCTGCGCCTCGGCGTAACCGGCTTCGCCCGAACGGATGAACCAGCGGAGGGCCGCGCCCAAATCTTTTTCTTTGCCACCGATCCCCGCTTCGTAGAGGACGCCGATCTCGAACATGGCCTGGGCATTGCCCTGCTCGACCGCTTTCTCAAGCCAGCCGACACCCTCCGCCTCGTCCTTGGGGACACCGGCACCGAGGAACAGCGCCTTGCCGTAGGCCACCTGCGCCACGGCCAACCCGCCCTCCGCCGCCTTCTTGAACTGGAAGGCGGCGCGCTCGGGATCCTGCGAAATGTAATAGCGCCCGAGGTGGTAGGAGGCCTCGATACTGCCGCCCTCCTCCGCCCGCTTGTAATAGGCGGCAGCCTTCTCGGGATCGGGATCGAGGTAGCCGCCCGATTCGTAGCCCTTGGCCAGGTGGAGGAGCGCCCCGACCTGTCCCGCCTCGGCCGCCATCCCGTAGTATTTGAGCGCCTGCTCGGGATCCGGCTCGCCGGTCATCCTCCCGCTTTCGTAGCGCAGTCCGAGCTCGGCCATCGCGGTCGCGTCACCGCCGTCAGCCGCCTTGACGAGCCACCCCGTGCCGGTCTCGATGTCCTGTTCGACGACGAGCCCGTCGAGGTAGATGAGGCCGAGCTGCCGCTGGGCGTCGCGCTGGCCGGCCTCGGCGGCTTTCCGGATCCAAGAGAACCCTTCGGTGGCGGTATCGGCACCGGGCTCCGAACGCGTGAGCAAGACCATCCCGAGGGCCAACTGGGCGGCCAACTGGCCGCGTTCGGCCGCCTTCCGGTAGTGCTGCCGCGCCTTGTCACCGTTCGGCGCTTCGCCGGTTCCGGTGCCGGTTCCATACGCCCAGCCGAGGGCGAATTCGGCGTTGCGGTCGCCATCCTCGGCGGCGTTGCGAAACGCCTCGACGGCGGCGGGTGCATCACCGGCCTCCAGCGCGTTCAGCCCCCGGAGAACGGCGGGCGAAGGCTCGGGCACGAGTTCCGGGGTCAGCGTCCAAAAATCGGCGGCGGCCACGGGGTCGACGGCGAGGACGAGGGCGACGGCGCAAGCGAGGGGACGGAGGGATTTGACGAGCATGTTAGGGAGATTCGGGATAGGAGACGAGGTTGGTGCCAGCGGCGAGGTCGTGCCGCGAAGTGCGACCGTCGGGCCAAGTGACCTCGAGCGCAATCCCGCCGTTGCTGGCGCCGCCCCCGCCCAGGCCGAAAACCACCACCGGCCCGCTCTGCGACAGGTAGCCGTCGCCCGAAGACACCTCCGCGACCTGCCGGGCACCGCCGGCTTCGAGGGCGAGCCGTGCGCCGGCCGCCGCAGGGTTGCCCCGCGGCCCACGCAGGCGCACGGCGACCGACGCGCGGCCCGGCGCCGCGGCCACGGCGAGCAGCTTCGTGGCCTCGTCGTTCTGCCCGGCGGCAAAATCGTAGCGCCCGTCCCCATC
>CAZKYJ010000048.1:6603-6971 GCA_964556355.1 uncultured Verrucomicrobiales bacterium
GGGGACGCCAGGGCCGTACCATCGCCCCAGATCGCGAGCCCGGACTCCGCGGGACCAAGCACTCGAAAGGTGCCGTCACCATGCCCGAGAAGCACTTGCCCGAGCCCCCCATCGAAGGGCCCGGTCTCGTCCTGCGGACCGAAAAAGTTCTGCAGGCACACGATGTCGGCGTGGCCGTCGAGATCGATGTCCCGCACGAGCGTTCCGAAAACTGGCGAGATCTGCACGGGCCGGGGGAGCGGCCGCACGGTGAAACCCTCGCCACCGTTGTTGATCAAGATGCACGATTCCAAGGTGGTTGCCACGAGCTCCAGGGCGCTGGAGAGCTTGTCGTCGGTATCGGCGTTTTCTTCCGGGGTCATGACTGA
>CAZKYJ010000048.1:6981-13221 GCA_964556355.1 uncultured Verrucomicrobiales bacterium
AAATCTCCGGGAGCGCGGCCTGGGCGAAGCTGCGGAAGCTCGTGAACTTGTCGGCCAGCGCTGGCATGGCACGCGTCGAGCAGCTCTTGCCGCGGATCGGGTAGAGGATGCCGTCCTCGTACTCCGCCTCGACGATGTGCCGCTCGCCTGTACCGTGATAGTCGCCGTAGAAAATCCGCACCGGCTTGTCCCGAGAAGCGTGGTACTTGGTATTGAGCCCGGTGTTCCCAACCACGAGGTCGATGTCCCCGTCATGGTCGAGATCGCCCGCCGCGAGACTGTTCCACCACCCAGTAATCCCCGACAGTCCGAGCGCCTCGGTGACCTCGCTGAGGACACCTTCCACGTTTTTGAACACCCGCACCGGCCCCCACTCGACGGCCACCGCGAGGTCGATCCAGCCATCCGCGTCGATGTCGGTCCAGAGCGCCGAGGTGACCATCCCGATCGCCTCGATCCCGGGCACGGGCGCGAAGCGGACCCCGTCCTCGGCGCTGTCGTTGCGGAGGAGGACGCTGCGCGGCGAAGTCGGATAGGCGCCAGGCACCACCCGCCCTCCGACAAAGAGATCGAGATCGCCATCGCGATCAAAATCGGCACCGCAGACCGGCCCGGAGGCCGCACGAAGATCCGGGAGAGCCTCCCCGGGAGCCCGCTCGAAGCGCCCTTTCCCATCGGTGTTGAGATAGAGCCGGTCGCCCAGGAGCGGATCATCCTCCGCGAACTCGTAGCTTCCGCTCGCCACGTAGAGGTCGAGGTCGCCGTCCGAGTCAGCATCAAAAAAGAGCGCCGCCATGTCCTCAGACGAACGGTCGTCCCGGAAAGCATCCACCCATTCCGCGGTGAATTTTCCGGCGCCGCGGTTGATCCGCAGCTCGCCGGCGTGCCCGGCCGCACCGCCGAGATAGACGTCGTCGAGCCCGTCGCCGTTCACGTCGCCCCAAGAAACGCCGCCGCCCAACCCGGACATCCGGTTCGGTAGAAGCGGCTGCTGGGCGAAGTCGTCGGACACGCTCTCCGCGTGGGTTCCCAACGGGAGTCCATCGGATTCGACGAGCAACGGCGCCACGGGAGCAAGCTGCGGCGAGGCGTCCTGGCCACCGCTCTCGGCAACCTCGTAGCGGAACCCGGCCGGCAGCCCCTCGAGCACCTGCCGACCGCCCCCCGGCCAGCGGATCTCCAATCGGTCGATCCGTTCGGCCTCGCCCAGCGCCGCGAGGACGGTCGGCTCGTCTCCGGACATGTAGCCCCGGTCCGGAAACAGCTCGAACACCTGCCGGTGCCCCCCGGCGTCGAGCGTGACCAGTGCCCCGGTTCCCCAGCGGTTGCTCCTGTCCCCGCGCAGCACGATGGCGACCCGCCCGCCACCGGGGCGGTCGTTGCGGTAGAGCGCCACCTCCTCGCCCATTTCCAAGGTGATCAAATCCGGATCGCCATCACGGTCGAAGTCCCCGACGGCCGCACCGTAGGTCACCCCTTCCGTGTCGAGCCCCCAGGCTGCCGAGGCGTCCTCGAACACCAATTCCCCAAGGTTCCGAAAGGCGAGATTCCTCTCCCGGCGCGGCGGGTAATGCTTGACGTACTCCCATTCTGGCTTGGCGGCCAGCTGCTCGGACGTCAGCGTCAGGTCCGAATCGTTCATCGCCCGCGCCGTCCCGTTGGTGAAGTACACGTCCCGCAAGCCATCGCCGTCCAGGTCGACGAGTTTCACCGCCCACGTCCAGTCCGAGCTCGCGAGCCCGGCCAGCTCCGCCGCCTCGAGGAACCGGCCCGTGCCCGTGTTCACCAGGAGCGCGTTGCGCATGAGCTGGCGCGGCCGGCTTGCCAGCGAGCGGCGTAGGATATCCCCACCCATCACCCCCATCGTCGTCTTCTGCTTGAAATGGGTGGTCGCCGACATGTCCGCCGCCAAGAGTTCCGGGAGGCCATCGCCATCCAGATCCCCCGCATCGGCCCCCATCGAGAACCACGGCGTGTGGGGAATCGCCTCCGCTGCCACGTCGGTGAAGCTACCGTCGCCATTGTTGCGGTAAAGCCGGTCCGGCGATATGAAATCATTGCTCACGTAGAGGTCGGGGTCACCGTCGCCGTCGTAGTCCCACCACGTCGCGGCGAGCCCGTCGCCGCGTCCGGCGATCCCCGCCGCCCGCGTCACGTCCTCAAATCGTCCGCCCTCGTTCCGGAGAAGGTAGTCCGCCTGGCCGTAGGACTGCACTCCCCAGCGGTCTTCGTCCTCGTACCACACGTCGTACCAGCGCTCGAAGCCGGGCTTCAAGACGGGGCGCCCGTCGCGCAGCCCCACCGCCTCGTTCCCCCGATACCCCTTGGGATCGTCATAGCGGTTCGTCGCCACGTAGAGATCGAGATCGCCGTCTCCGTCATAGTCACAGAAAGCCGGCGTGTGACTGGCATCGACGATCGCCGCCCCCCAAGCGCTTGCCCGCTCTTCAAAAGTGCCGTCTCCACGGTTGATCCACAGGGCGTTCGGCGTGTCGAAACGGCAGACGTAAACGTCGAGGTCGCCGTCGTTGTCCACGTCGCCCATGGCCACGCCGGCCGACCAGGAGTCGCCGCCATCAAGCCCCGCGCTCCGCCCCGTGATGTCCTCGAAATGGATCCCGCCGGGGGCGGCGGTGTTCCGGTAGAGCGCGTCGCCCCCCGCCGTCCCCCCGAAAAAGATGTCGGGCCAGCCGTCGCCATCCACGTCCCCCACCGCCAGACCACCCGCGGCAAACCCGGAACGGTACTGGTAGCCCAGCACGTGGTCGGGCTCGAACGCGCTCACGAAACCGAGCCCCACTTTCCCCCCGGGTAGTCGGGAGAACGGTGCTGCCTCCTCCCCCGGTTCTACCGAGGGAGCCGCCAGCGGCATGCGGGAGACCGGGTCGCCCTCCGCCGCCTGACCAGCCACGGGGACTCCCCCCACGCAAGATGATGCCATCAGCAGCGCGAGAGTTTTCGGCCCGGTGCTGCCGCCCGGGGAGCGCTTGGCGATAATGGTGCGAATTGAGCGGGGATTGGTGGACATTTCGGGAGAACGGCACCTCGGGATGCGCGGTAGGGGTTAAATGGGTTGACCCACCGGAGACTACCCCATGCGAATTGTGTCGCAAAAATCAAAAAAAGATTGTCTAATTCGAATTTGTTGTTTAGAGCAGTAGTTGCAGAGCAACCTCTATCCCCACACCGCCCCCCATGATGATCCCCATTCGTCCCCTCTGGCGCCCCCTCGTTTACGCGTCACCCTTTCTCCTCGCACCGATCGCCTCGGCCGACCTCAACACTTTGGAGGTGTGGGGCAACGCGGTCGGAACGACCCCGCCGGCCAGCCTCACCGAGACGGTTCCCGGAACCTACGAAATTGCCGGCGGCGGCGCCGACCTCTGGGGCGGAAGCGACCAGGGTGTCTTCGCCTGGGACAATACCGGCGGGATGACCACCACCGGGGACTTCACCGCGACCGTCCGCCACGTCTCCACGACCGAGCCCGCGCCGCAATGGGGACGTGACACGATCAGCGTCCGCGCCACCCAGACGCCCGGAGGAGGACCGCTGGCCAACGACGCCCACTACATGACCGTCCGGCGCAGCGCGGGTGATTTTACCACCGGACGGCGCGAGACCGTCGGCGGGGGCACCACCCGCGACCAGGATCCGGCAACCGCCGGTGACCAGCCGAATTTCGCCCCCTCGTTTGGCTCGGTCACCAACACGGGCGCCTTCCTCGCCATCGCGCGGAATGGCAACACGCTGCACAGCAGCTACGCTCGCGATCTCAACAACAGCGGGGTCGCCGGGCGCTACGTTCAGTACGATAGCCGCGACATCGCCGCTTTCGCTGGCGGCAACGAGGTCATCGTCGGTCTCGGGCACCAGTCCCACCCCCAGACTGGTGGCGGAGGCGCCGACGGCGTCAATACCGGCACCTTCGACTCTCTCACCTACCAAACCTCCTACGATGCGAACACCTTCGGCGCTGCCGCGAGCGCCGGCACCTGGCAGGTCGAATCGTCCGTGAACGTCAATGCCTCCACCGGTGAGGTGATGGGTACCGCCTTCGTCCGCGAGGCCGGCGTCGCCACCGGCGAGAACACCGGCTGGACGGTGACCGCGCAGCGGCTGGATACCTTCGTTCCCTCGTTCGGGGCAGCGGGGTCGCAGCAAGATCCGACCGCCATGAATGCCAACGACATCATTCCTTCGATGAATTTCCGCCTGAACTCCAGTTCGGCGGCCGGCTCTGGCCTCAATGCCGATATTTACCTGGCCGCCAACGGCAACAACCAGACCGCCAACCGCGCGACGATCGATGGCAATGCCCCCAATGGTACCGCCATCATTCCGAACGTCGATTGGACCGGGGGCGGCGACAACGATGCCAACTACAATGGCCTCAGCGGACCCGCATCGTTTGCCGTCGCCGTGCAAGGTGTGGATCCCGCCGACGGGGCCGCCGGTGCCTTCAGCGGCAACCAGGAAAACTACGGCGTTCACATGACCGGCCAGATCTTCATCCCGGCCGACGCCGATCGCACGAACCACGAATTCGGAGGAAACGAGTGGATCCTGTTCGAAGACGGCATCGACGACTACACCTTCCTCGCCATTGATGGTGTCACGCTCCTCGATGACAACAGCTGGTCGAGCCGCGACGGTGCCTCCAACGGCGGCGCCCACCTCACGGTGATGGACGTCTCCGATCCGAAGTATGACGACGGGGAGTGGGTCGACTTCGAGATGATCATGTGGGAAGGCGGCGGCGGTGACGCGGGAGTGCTCTACTGGAGCGCCTTCGATACCGACCGTTCGTTCAACTACGGGAATACCCCGGGAACTTTCGACCCCGCTATCACGATTTCCGGCATCGACCAGGTCGGCGATGAAAACTCGGAAGGCAGCTTTGGCCTGACTTTGCCGGCTGGCGACTACCTGGTCACCGCCCAGAACGTCAACACGGGAGCCTCCGCCAGCAGCCAGCAACTCGTCACCGTGGTTCCCGAACCGAGTGTTCTTGCCATCGTGGCGCTCTCCGGTCTCGCCTGTATCTTCCGCCGCCGGCGGAAGTAGCGTCACTGGGACACCAACTGATATTTCGAGCCCGCCGGGAAGCGATTCCCGGCGGGCATTTTTTTGGGGCGAGACCCCGGGGCGACGGCGGTCGAACTCAGCTCCCACCGGTCGGCCGATACCATCGCCGCTGGTTGCCGGTTCCCGGCCGTCGGCGCCCCCGCGTCACCGGCTTCCCGCCCGGCATTCCTCCCCTTGCATCCCCCCGCTCCCGGACGGAAACTCTTCACCATCCCATGCCCCCTCATCCGTTCCTGCTCGCCGCTGCCACGGCCGTCCTTGCTACCGCCCAGATCCGCGCGGACGTCCCGCTCGCCGACGTGCTGGCCAAAGCAGCCCCCGACGGCGACGCCGCCTGGCAGACCGAGGCCTTCAGTGAACACGCCGGCCACCAGCTCGGCGCCGTCGTCGCCCACCTCGTGCCGAAGAAGACCGGCGCCCCTTCCCTAAGCGACATCGTCGCCCCCACCTTCGCCGCCCCGCCGCTCCGCCCGCCACTCGCCGAAGTCGCCACGACGAACGGCTTCCGCATTCTCCGTGGCACGCCCGACGAAGAAGCCGTGGCGTTCACCGGTCCCGGGGCACTCGAGAGGGCGCTAGCCCCACTCGTCGCCGCCCTCGATCAGACGGCCTCCCCGCACGCCAAAACGAAGATCGTCGGCGTCGATCCCCTCGGTCCCGATTCTTACAAGACCCTGGTCTACTTTGAGGCGAGCGACGGTGCCGGGGTGCAGCAGAACGCCGAGTGGAACTGCACCTGGCAGATCGATCCCACCTCCCCCGACCACCCGTTGCTCAGCCGGATCGATCTCCTCCGCTACGAAGAGATCCATGCCAGCCGCCCGGCTCTTTTCACCGACGAGACAGAAGCGCTCATCGGCCATAACCCCTCCTTCCGCAACCAGCTCGCCTATGGCGCCGCCCACTGGCACGGCAACCTCGACGTCGCCTTCGGCATCTACCAGGGGAATCAGGGCCTCGCGGTCGGCGACGCGAACGGCGACGGGCTCGATGACCTCTACCTCTGCCAGCCGGACGGGCTCCCCAACCTCCTCTTCCTCCGCAACCCCGACGGGACCCTCACGGACCACACCACCGAATCCGGGCTCGATATCCTCGACATCTCCCGTGGCGCACTCCTCGTGGATCTCGACAACGACGCCGACCAGGACC
>CAZKYJ010000049.1:0-13196 GCA_964556355.1 uncultured Verrucomicrobiales bacterium
GGACAACGACGGCATCTCCGACGAGGAGGAGAGCCTTCACGGGTTTCCTTTGTCTGTCGGCGTGGATGATCGCCATGTCGATTCCGATAGCGACGGGGTTTCCAATGCCGCTGAATTCCTCGCCGCCTCGACCGGACCACCTCTGCAGAACCAAGCCAGCGCCCAACTCCTATCGGAAGTCTCCGTGGCAATCCTAGCGAGCGTGGAACCTGACTCCACCTGGCAGCTAGAATACAGTGATGACGGGCAGACATGGTATGCGCTTGGCGCCCCGAAAACCTCGACAACGAAGGATCTCATCGGACGGGCAGCAGTGATCGAAGGAGTCCCCGCGAGAATGTTCCGCTGGCGAGATGTCTCCCCCGCCCGGCCCTGAAGCTACGAACTAGGCAAGCTGTGGCTTCTTGGCAAACTTTTCGATGAGCCACGGGAGCACCATGAGATCGGCCATGAGGGCGGAGACGGCGACGACGCCCATGGTCACGCCGGTCCAGCGCATGGTGGTGAAGTTGGAGAAGAGGAAGCAGGCCGCGGCGATGAGGAGGACGATCGAGGTGAGGACGATAGCGAAGCCGGTGGAGACGATGGCCTCGTCCATGAGCTCGCGGATGCTGCCGCCGGGCTTTTCTTTTTGCAGCTGCTTGAAGCGCACCATGAGGTGGATGGTGTCATCGACGGCGAGGCCGAGGCCGACGGAGAAGACGATGAGGATTCCGAGATGGAGCGGCGTTCCTAGCCATCCGCTGATGCCGGCGACCACGAGGAGCGGGACGGCGTTGGGCACGAGGCAGAGCAAGGCGAGCCGCACCGAACGGAGGACGATGACCAGGATCAACGTGATCATGCCCAGGGACGCGATGAGGCTCACGACCATCGTCTGGGAAATCAGGGTCGTGCTGTCGTAGAACATGGGGAAGTTGCCATTGAGCTTCATGCTGCCGCCCGGGGGCAGCTCGTCGGCAAAATCGCGGATGCGCTCCCGGAAGGCCTCGTAGGTGTGGGTGCCGAAATCGCGGGTGCGGTAGAAGACGATACACGCGCGGTTGAGGTCGCGGTTGAGGAGGTGGACGGGAAACGATCCGCCCGAGCTGAGCGCCTGGACGCCGAGCATCGGGCCGTCGTCGGTCTCGACGACGTCGGGGGCGAGGGTCATCTGGATGGCATCAACGTAGGAGCGGGAACCGGAGATGCCGGGGAAGTCGCGCAGCTCGTCCTGCATGCGCTCGACCAGCCCGAAGACCGCGGGGTCCCGGAGGTTCGCCTTGAGATCGACCTCGATGCGGTCGAGCCCGCGGAAGTGCTCGGCGAACCAGTTGGCATTGCGGACTACCTCGAGGTCGTCGGGGAGCTCGCGGTCGAGGGACGAGTCGATCTTGATCTTGAAGGTGCCGACGGCGAGGAGCACGAGGAGAACCGTCACGGGTGCGGCGAAGCGACGGAGGAAGCGGGTATTGAGGAACGAGCGGAGCTTGGGCACTTGCCCTTTCCCCGGAAAAAAGACGAGGCCGACGGGGAGGAAAAGCATGACCACCGCGTAGGCGGTGACGACCCCGATGGCGCACCAGACGCCGAAGTCGTGAATCTCCTCGTGGCGCGCGATGGTCAGGCTGAGGAACCCGCAGGCCGTGGTCAACGACGTGAGCGCACAGGCGCGCCCGACGCTGCGAAACATCTCGACGAGCGACTCGCGGACACCGAGACCCGCGGCGCGGGCGTCGTCGAATTTCTGCTGGAGATGGATGGCGTCGGCCAGACCGATGATGAGGATGAGGCCCGGCCCGGCGAGGTGCATGACCCCGAACCGTTGGTCGGACAAGATGAAGATCCAAAAGTAGGCGAGCAGGGCGGAGACGGCGGCCGCCATCGGGAGGTAGGCGCGCCTCAGCGATCGCATGAAGAACGGGATGACGACGATGAGGGCGAGCAGCTCAAAGAGGATCAGCTTGCGAAAATTCCCGCTGAGGAGCCCGCCCATCTGGTCGAGGAGGTAGTCGGTGCCCACGACCCGGACGTGGGCACCGGGCCAGGGCGGGGTGAGGTTGGCGTCGATCGCACGGTGGAGGCTGCGGGAGCCATGGCCGCGCGCCTTGATGATGTAGAGGGCGACCGACTTGAGGTCGCGGGAGATGAGGCTGCCCTTGAAAGTTTCCATGCCCGGGCCGTCGCCGAGCGCGATGGGCTCTTGCCCGGTGCCGCCGAGCCGCGCCCACTCGTCGAGGGTGAAGCCGTCGAGCTCGAGGTCGAGGAGCAGCTGGGCGGAAAGGACGCGCCCGACCTCGGGGAGCTGCTCGAATCCCTGCGCCCAACGGACGGTGGCGCGGAGGTCATCGACAGTGAGCGTCTTGTCCGAGGACGCCGAGATCATGATGTGCCCGTCGGAAGGCGGGAAAGTGCGATAGAACTGGCGGATCTCCGCGACCCTGGCATCGTCCCCCCGCAGCATGCGCCCGAGATTGAAGCTGAAGTCGAGCTCCGGGAGCGCCATGCCGGCCGCCACGACCAGAGCGACCCAGAGCAGCGCGAAGAGCCAGCGTCCCCGAACCACGACCGCTACCCAGAGTGCTCTCATCGGGGAAGAGCTATAGCAGCAAGTGAGCATTTCCGCCAGCGGCGCGGCACGGAGCCCGATCGCCGCGACCGGTTAGCCCGCGGGCGAAGCGTTGGAGACCCCACGTCACACCGGGATTCACCCCGCGTTTCACGGAGCCGGATGCTTGAGCTTATCGCGGTAGGCGGTGGGCGTGATGCCAAAAAGTCGGCGGAAGCGTTTGGTGAAGTAGCTCGGATCGCTGAATCCGCAGGCGAGGGCGATCTCGGCAACCGAGCGGTCGACGGCGATGAGGGCGCGAGCGGCGGTGTTGAGCCGGGCGCGCAGGATGTAGTCGACCGGCGTCTCGCCCATGGTGGCGCGAAAGCGGCGGATGAACTGGCTCGGGGACAGGCTGGCGAGCCTGGCGAGATCCGCGATGCGTAGGGGCTCTCCGAGGCGGGCGTGGATGTGCCGGAGCGGTCGCTCGAGCCGGTGAAACCCGTGGGCAGGATCGGGCGGGCTGCCGATCTCATACATGGCTCCAGCGATGCCGATGACGGTCGTGGGGTCGCGCGTCGAGAACAGCGGCGTCTTGCTGGATACCCACCAGCGCAGGGTTCCGTCGGCATCGGGCACCATCCATTGCTGGTTGGGCAATGGCCGCTTTTGTCGCATGACGCGACGGTCTTCGGCGGTATAGCGGGCCGCATTCTCTGGCTGGTGAAAGTCATGGTCGCTGAGGCCGATGACCTGCCACTCGTTCTGGAATCCGTGGTGCCGGAGGAAAACGGGGTTGGCCGCGAACAGGCGGCTCGCACGGTCTTTGGCGTAAAACGAGACGTTTGGTAGGGGGTCGAAAAGCCGGATCAGCGAGCTCTGCCCGCCGAGTTCATCGAGGATCGGGCCGCGGAACTGCTCGGCCTCCTGGGGGGTGCGCATGCGCAGATAATACCAGAGATTAGCGCTTTGTTTTGAGAATCTCGGTGGGGATGCGCGTATCTTCTTACCACGATGATCCCCCAGCACCCCGCCATCATCGCGTTGGTCGCCCTGGCCGCCGCGCCCGTCGCCGCTGCGGACACCGCACCGACTTTCTCGCGCGACGTGCTGCCCATCCTTTCGGAAAACTGCTTTCTCTGCCACGGCCCGGACGCGGGGACGCGCGAGGCCGACCTGCGGCTGGATGTGGAGGCGGAGGCCAAGAGTGATCTGGGTGGTCGCGCCGCCATCGTGCCAAACGACCGGACGGCAAGCGAGGCATTCGTGCGCATCACCTTGCCCACCGATGACACGGATCTCATGCCTCCGAAGAAGGCACATCTGCAACTCACGCCCGAGCAGGTCGAAACGATCGGCCGCTGGATCGACGCCGGCGCCACCTACGAGGCGCATTGGGCCTACGTCGCTCCGATCCGCCCGGCTTTGCCCGACGGGTCCGCGCACCCCGTCGATGCCTTCGTCGACGCGAAACTCGCCGAGAAAGGGATCGAGCCCGCCGGTGCGGCCCCGGCGGGCGCGGTGCTGCGGCGCCTCGCGCTCGACCTGACCGGGCTGCCGCCGACACTCGCCGAAATCGATGCCTTTGAGGCCGCCTTCGCCGCCGCCGCCCAGCCAGCCGTGGAGGCCGCCGCCGACCGCCTCCTGGCCAGCCCCGCCCACGGCGAGCACATGGCCATGGGTTGGCTGGACGTCGCCCGCTACGCCGACACCAACGGCTACCAACAAGACGCCTACAACAGCCTCTGGCCCTACCGCGATTGGGTGGTGCGCGCATTCGGCTCCAACATGCCCTACGACCAGTTCGTGACGAAACAGCTCGCGGGTGATCTGTTAGAGTCACCGACCGGGGACGACCGCATCGCCACCGCCTTCAATCGCGCCCACATGCTCAACGGCGAGGGCGGCACCATCCCGGAAGAAAACCGGACGAAGTATGTCTTCGACCGTACCGAGACGGCGGCCACGGCGCTCCTGGGGATGACGGCCAACTGCGCCCAATGCCACGACCACAAGTACGACCCGCTCAGCCAGCGCGAGTACTACCAACTCTACGCCTTCTTCAACACCATCGACGAGAGCGGTACCATCAACGTCCATTACGGCAACCGTAGCGAGCTGCCCAAAGCTTGGTACAACCAAAAGTTCGGCATCGCCCGACCGGTCATCGAGCTCACCGACGGACACCCCGCCGCGGAGCGCGAGGTGGCCCGCGCCCACCGGGACGGGCTCTTCCAACAGCTCCGCGTGCGCCGGGAAGGGGCGCTCGGTACCCTCGTCGCGGCCTGGGAGGCCAAGGTGGGCGCCGGGGGAGCCGCCGCCGACGGGGTGGCGGACGAGGTCAAGAAAATCCTCGAGAAGGCGCCGACCGCACGGGAGCCGCACGAGGAAGATGCCGTGCTCGCGAGCTACCTCCGCCACGCCGAGGACGCCCCGGAGATCCGCGACCGCTGGAAGGAGGCCGATCGCGCCTACGAGATCGCCGACCTCAAAGTCCCCCGGATGATGGTCATGGCCGAACAGCCGGAGGACAAGCGCCGCCAGACTCACCTCCTCGTCCGCGGCGAATACCAGAGCCCCGGCGACCTGGTCGATCCGATGACCCCGGAAGCGCTCCCCCCGCTCGAACAGCGTGTCGGAGGGCGCGCCGACCGGCTCGACCTCGCCCGTTGGCTATTCCGTGCCGACCACCCGCTCACCGCCCGCGTGGCCGCGAACCGTATCTGGCAACACCACTTCGGCACCGGCCTGGTGAAAACCTCCGAGGACTTCGGCCTGCAGGGCGAGCGTCCCAGCCACCCCGAGCTGCTCGATTGGCTGGCCGTCGAACTCCGGGAGAGCGGGTGGGATCTCCAGCACCTGCACCGCCTCATCGTCACCAGCGCGACCTACCGCCGCGCCACCGGTGGCGCGCCTACGCCGACCGATCCAGAAAACCGCCTGCTCGCCCGCGGCTCCGCCTTCCGGCTGCCCGCCGCCGTCCTCCGGGACCAGGCGCTTTCCTTCGCCGGACTGCTCGTCGACACCCGCGGCGGACCGCCCGTTTTCCCCTACCAGCCGGCCGGGCTCTGGTCGGATCTGAGCCTGGGGAAGAACGTCTATGAGGTGGGCAGCGGCGACGAACTCTACCGACGCAGCCTCTACACCGTCTGGCGGCGCGGCAGCGCTCCCACCACCTTCTTTGACACCGCCACCCGGCAGGTCTGCGCCGTCAAACCCCAGCGCACCAACACCCCGCTCCATGCCCTCGTTCTCCTGAACGACCCGACCTACGTCGAGGCCGCGCGCGTCTGGTCGCAGCGCCTGCTGGCCGACCCTTCACTGGCCGACGCGGAGGCCCGCATCGCCGCCGCCTTCCGCCGCGCCACCGCACGGCGGCCCTCGCCGGAGGAATCCGACCGCCTGACCACGCTGTGGACCGACGCCCACCAGCACTACACCGCCCACCCCGACGCCGCGACCGAACTCGTCGCCACCGGCGACTACCCCCTGCCCACCAATGCCGATCCCGCCGCGCTGGCCGCGCTCACCGAGGTCTGCTCGCTCGTCCTGAACCTCGACGAAACCCTAACAAAACGCTAGCCGACCATGCACCTGCCCGATCCCGCCGGGGCGCGACACGCCCACCTGACCCGCCGCCAGTTCTTCCGCAAGGGGGCGCTGGGCGTCGGCGGCGCCGCCCTGGCAAACCTCCTGGGACAGGGCGGGGCCCTGGCGGCGGATCGCGGGCCGCTCGCCGACCTCCCCCACCTCGCCCCCAAGGCCAAGCGCGTCATCTACCTCTTGCAGTCCGGCGCGCCCTCCCACGTCGATCTCTTCGATGACAAGCCCGCCCTGACCCAACACCGGGGCGAGGAGATCCCGGACTCGGTGCTCGGTGGGCAGCGGCTTTCGACCATGACCTCCGGGCAGGCGCGCAAGGCCGTGCTCCCGCCGCGCGCGCCCGTTCGCCCGCACGGCGAATGCGGCATGTGGATCAGCGACTTCCTGCCCCACACCGCGTCCATCGCCGACGAGCTCTGTTTCGTGCGCTCCATGCATACCAAAGAGGTCAACCACGCCCCGGCCGTCACATATTTCCTCACCGGCCACAACCAGCCGGGGCGCCCGAGCTTCGGCGCGTGGACGACCTACGGGCTCGGCAGCCCGAGCGACAACCTCCCCGGATTCGTCGTCATGACTTCGCGCGACCGGGAGAACACCTGCGGCCAGCTGTTCTACGATTTCTATTGGGGGAGCGGTTTCCTCCCGTCGCGCTACCAGGGGGTGAACTTCCGGGGCTCCGGCGATCCCGTGCTCTACCTCTCCGACCCGGCGGGGCTCGGCCGGCCCCGCCGCCGCGCCATGCTCGACGCCCTCGCGGAGATGAACCACCTCAGCCACTCGGAGTACGCCGACCCCGAGATCCTCACGCGGATCAGCCAGTACGAGATGGCCTATCGCATGCAAGCCTCCGTACCCGAGCTGACCGACCTCTCCAATGAGCCTGAATCGGTTCTCGCCCTCTACGGACCGGACGTTCACCGGAAGGGTTCCTACGCCTACAACTGCCTGATGGCGCGCCGTCTCGCCGAGCGCGGCGTCCCCTTCGTCCAGCTCATGCATGCCGGATGGGACCAGCACCAAAACCTGCCCACCCAGCTGGAGATCCAGTGCCGCGACACCGACCAGCCCTCGGCCGGACTGGTCAAAGACCTCAAGATGCGTGGGCTGCTCGAGGACACCCTCGTCATCTGGGGCGGCGAGTTCGGGCGCACCTCGTTCTGCCAGGGCGACATCGACAACCAGAAGACCCACGGGCGCGACCACAGCCCCTACGCCTTCACCCTCTGGATGGCCGGAGGCGGTAGCAAGCCGGGCACCATCTACGGCGAGAGCGACGAGTTCGCCTACAACGTTGCCAAGGATCCGGTCAGCGTCCACGATTTCCAGGCGACGGTTCTGCACTTGCTAGGGATCAACCACGAGCGGCTCACCTTCCGCTACCAGGGGCGCAAGTTCCGCCTGACTGACGTGCACGGTCACGTGGTCAGAGACCTGTTGGTGTAGCGCCGCAGGGCGCGCCCGCCCCGCGCTGGCATCACGGCTCCTCGCGGACAACCCGGTAGAGCCGGAGGCCGGTGGGTGCGGTGCTTTCGGTCAAGGTCATCTCGCGGGGTGACATCGCGAGGATCGCGGTGCCGACGTCCGCCCAAACCAGGTCGGCTCCGGCGGCCTGCACCCTGTAGCGGAAGCCTGCGACCGGCGACCAGGTGACCGCCGCGCCGCCGCCACCGCGCGCGATGCGAGCGGCGAACCGGTCGAGGATGCCTCCATCGAAGTAGCGCATCGCACGGCGGGCAGCCGCGATGCCGATCCTCGATCCCAAAATGCGGCCGGGCCCGTCGTCCACCGCCACGTGAATTCCCCCGTAGAGACGCGAGATCCCGGCCTCGTCAGCCGCGTCGAAGTAGGTCGCCCACTGGAGGGTGACGGGCTCGGAGGGGCCGAGCTCGAACTCGAGGCCGCCGGTCGCCACGGTGTGCTCGCCCAGCCCACCCGGAAAAAACGGACTTCCGGAAAGCGCGGTGAGCACCTCGGCCGCCGCGCGGCTGAAGGTGCTGTGGCCGGAGACGTAGCCCGCGAACGCGGGGGTCACGAAGGTGTCACGTTGATAGGGCAACCAGTCGGCGGCCAGAATCCATCCGACGCCGCCGGCCTCCGTCTCGGGATCGTCCGGTTCGCCGGTCCAGGCTCGGATGGCAACCTGGCCGACGTGCCCGGCTAGGTGGGCGTGACGCTGGCCCGGCGCGCTCGATCCGGCGGAAACGACCTCAACCAACCCGGCCTCGAGCGGCAGCCCGTCCGGGTGGTAGGACGGAGCCAGAGGGTCATTCGACTGCCCGAGCCCCCCCATGTGACGGATGCTCGTGATCGGTCGGACATAGTCGTAGCGTGCCTTGGCACCCCAGGCCGCGACGGCGGCATCGTGCACCGCCGCGTTAAGGGCGAAGTAGAGTTTGACCTCCCACTCGAGGTCGCCGACCACCGGTCCGACCCCGCCGATCCGCTTCTCGAAATCCGGGTGGTCCGCCACCTCGTTGGCCAGGACGTTCCAGTGGCCGGGCGGCGTCTCGGACTGCGGACCGTCGGCCCAGAATTCGGCCACCACGCGCCCGTAGTCTCCGTGGTTTACCGGGTTCGCGGCATAGGGTTGGCCGGTCGCGGGATTGGTCGCTCGGCCGACGCCGTCGTTGGTACCGAGCGGGTTGTTGCCGCGGGCTCCCGGCGACAGGTCGATGGAATCGGCGAGGGTGACGTCGAGCCGACTGCTGAACCGGATGACCTCGAGGTTATTCTGCTTGAAGGCGGAGTCGCCCGTGCCGCCAAGCAGGGGCGGCGGGCCGGGATCAAAGTCGGAATAGACCCCCTGTGCGAACGCCCCCATCAGCGCGAATGGGAACACGTATCCCCAGTGCGGGCCGACAAACGTCTGCACCTGGTCGGCCACCTGACCGTTCTGCGTCATGGCGACGTCAAAGGCGAGCGGTTGCCAGCGGTTCGGCTGGGCACCCGTCCCCCAGCCGGATAGCTTGAGGATGAGGGGTTGGTTCACGGGCTGGTAGCCGGTCGTGTCGCGGTAGCGGTTCGCCTCGTTTGCCCCGTCGCCAACCCCGTAGGCGAGCACGGCGGCGGCGCAACGGTTGCCCACCGCCGACGGCGCGCCCCCACTGGTCGAGGTCTCTCCCGGATCGAAGCCGAGCGCGGCCAGCAGGTCATCGAGGGCCGCCCGGGTAGTCACGGAATTGACCGAAAGCCCGTAGCGCGAGTGCAAGACCCGATAAGCTGCGTAGCTAACCGCCTCGTCCCGCGCCGCCTCGACGTCCCCCGCCGTGGCCGCCTCGTTGTGCAGGTAGCCCACGGCCACCGGGTCGTAGGCCGCCCACGCGTCGTACATCGCCACCGAAGAATGGAAAAGGTTGCGCGCATGCACCGTCGGTGCCGGAAAGTCGATGCGGATGGCGTCGAGCGTTGCCTCGTTCCACTGCCGGGCCACGCCGGCTGCCGACGCCCCCGAGGCCCCGGCGATGGCGCTGGCCGCCATGCAAGTGAGCCTTACCCATCCGCGCAGATTCATCGCCAACTGTAGCACAACACGCGGGGTACGACCGACTGCTCCGATGATACGGACGGTGTCGTCCCGGAGATGGCAGGCTAGCGGGCGAAGGCCATCTCGTCCTCCGCCGCCGCACGGTGCACGGTGAGCTGGGGGAACGGAATCGTCCAGCCATTGCGGTTGCAGGCGTCGAGGCATCCCTTCTGCAGCGCCCGCTGCAGCGGCAGGCGGCGGTCGTCGGCTCCGCCGGCCAGCTTGGCCACCACGATATAGTCGAGCGAGGAGGTACTCGCCTCGCGGAACGACGCGAAGACGACTTCGATCTCCTCCTCGGTGCAGTGGTCGCGCACCCGCTCCCGCACGCACTCGGCCAGCGCCGTCGCCACCTTCTCGTAGTCGAGCTCCTGATGCGAGTAGTCGATGCCGAAGGTGGTGGCCAACGCGTAGCCGTACGAGAGGTTGGTCGGGTGGAGCGCCAAGAAATCGGGAGTGGGGATCGTTTTAACGTGGCCGCCGGGATCCTCGATGCGCACGCGCTCCGGGCTCTGGTAGACGACCTTGCCGTAGGTGTCATCGGAAAGCACCACCCAGTGACCGGTCTCCGTGACGAACCATGGCTCCGCGTCGGCCACATGGCGCATGCGCAGTTCCGAGAGTTCCTCGATGGTGATGCGGACGGTGCTATTGGAGAGGGACGGGTTTTCGAGCAGCGGGTAGAAGCCGAGCGAGCGGACGCGGTAAGGGAGCCCGTTCCAAGTGACACGCTCACCCTGGCGCACCTGCCCGAGATTGAGGAGGAGCTGGAGCTTGTGGTAGCCCTCGACGAACGCCTTCTTCGCACCCCAGAGGACCCCGAAGATGAGGATGATGGCGACCGTCAGCAACAGCCAGTCGTCGAAGGCCAGGAAGACGAGCACGACGGCCGCCACGCTGGCCAAGGTCCGGAAGAAGGCGAATGACAGTTCCGCGATCCGGAAGGAGAACGACGACCCGACCCGACCCGTGCGCCCCAGCCTCCGGAAGAGCTGCCGGTGCAGAAAGGCCAGCGCCAGGAAGGTTCCAAGCCCCGCCAGCAGCGCCAGGGCCAAGACCTTGCCCCGGCCGGTCACGAAGCTCAGGAAACCGTCAACGAACGCGCCCACCCATCCCTCTTGGGCCGCCTCCATCTCGCGGACTCGTGCCTGGTCGGTCGCCAGCTCGGCCTCCACGGCGGCGAGCTCACCGTCGATCTGGCTGGCGAGCCCCTCGAGGATGCCGGTGATCTCGGGGTCATCGCTGGCGGTCGCTGCCTCCCGGGTGCGCCCGAGCGCGCGCTCCAGAAGCGCCCGGCGCGCCCGGTGCCCGGCGATGGCGGCGCGCAGCCCAGAGAGCTCCCGCGCCCCGGCCGTCGCCGTCCGGATCTCGTCGAATAGGGGCTTCGCCAGCGCGTTGAACTCGTCCTCCAAGCGGAAGGGTTCGAGGTCGTTCGCGACCCCGTTCGCCGCCTCCGCACCGGCCGCCACCTCGCGCAGCCTCCCCTTTACCATTTCCAAGCTCGCCCGCACCTTGGCCTCCGCCTCGTCCAACTCGGCCAGTGCCTCCGGTACCGTATCGCCAGTCCGCTCCAGTTCCTCCCGCCGCCGCTCGATCTCATCGAGCTGCTCGCGCAGCACCCGGAAGGACGCGATGACCTTTTGCAACCCCGCCATGCCAGGGCCAGGTGCGACCGCCGACGCGATCGCCCCCTCGACCGCCGGCAGACCTCCGGACTCGGGCTCCGCGCGGACACGGGCCGGAGGGTGGGCGACGAAAAGGTAGAGCACCGCGAAAATCGCGGGCACGGTGACAATCTGGGAGGGCGGCGACACGCTCCCCTCCCAAAGCAGGAACCGTGTCCAACCGGCAGGTTTTTTGCTCGGGCGCAGGAGGGATCGGGAAGCGCCATTGACCCGTTCTGGTCCGCACCTTGACCCTGCGGGATCCCGACTCCCCCACCACGTCACCCGCCCGACGCCGCGCGCCGCCCGATCCACCGGACATTCCGGGTCACGCAGCCAAGGTCGCCCGCGCCCGCTCCAAACGCTCCCTGGAGGCGTCCAATCCCTCGAAGCCACCGTGCTCGATGCCGCAGTAGCCACGGAATCCCGCGTCGAGGACGATCTTGAGCATCCTCTCATAGTCGAGCGCCGACTGGTTCCCCTCCCCGTCCCACACGATGTCCTTTAGCGACACACCCTTCGCCCAGGGCATCAGCTTGGCGACCCCCTGGTAGGAATCGTATGTTTCTCCCTCCTCGATTCGGAAATTGCCAAAGTCCGGCAAGGTTCCGCAGCCCTTGTCATCGACTTTCGCGATGACCTCGGCCAGCCAGTCCGCGTTGCTGGAGAGCCCTCCGTGGTTCTCGACGATGACGTTGAGATCCTGCGCGGCTCCGTGTTCGGTGAGGCGCGCCAGCCCGTCCGCCGCCAGCTTTACCTGCTCGTCCCAGCTCCCCTCGCTGGCCGCGTTCACCCGGATGGAATGGCAGCCTAAGAACGCGGCCGCATCGAGCCATTTTCGGTGGTTTTCCACGGTCTTCGCCCGCTTCGCCCCGTCCGGGTCGCCGATGCTCCCCTCGTGGTCGCACATGATGAGGAGGCTCGTGACACCGAGGTCCGAGGCCCGCCGCTTCATCTCCCCGAGGTATCTCTCGTCCTTCGCCTTGTCCATGAAGAACTGGTTCACATACTCGACCGCCATGATCCCGTGGTCGCTCGCCACCTTGGCGAAATCGAGGTGGTCGATCTTCCCGCTCCTCAGCTCCGCATTGATCGTCCACTCCGCCAGCGAGATCCCGAACAGCGGGTCGTTGTTGTCTTTGCCCATCACCAGCCCTCCGGCGAGCGCCGGTACGGCGAGTCCGGTCTGGGCGATAAAACGGCGGCGTGGGATCGGGTGCAGGGGCATCGCCGACACCATGCCCCTTCCTACCCCATTTCGCCAGTCCCAACTCGGCACCGCGATGTCACCCCACCTTCACTGAAGTGGCCCCGAACAAGCGAGTCACTCACGAGTTTTTGCTCACTTCAACATCTCTTCTTCCTTCGGTCACGCTTCAGCTGTCCAGGGCGGGCGCCTCGACGGGATTCCGGGATGACCGCTCGGCTCCCGCGCACTCAGTGGCGGGGCGGCGCGTGGCTTCCACGGGGACTCCTCCGCAAGAAGGCCGAGACGGGACGCCCCGTGCTTTTGCACCAGGCATCGGGTGGATCCACGGGCTTCGAGAACCGAGGAAGTGGCATCTAGAATGCCTTCCTCCACTGCTCCGTGTCGATGAACCAACGTCCTCCGTAGATCTGCTCGCCCCGGAACTTAAAGAGGACGGAGAGCTGGGAGCCCGGCACCTTCTCGGACTTCCACTCGACGATGGAGACAACTTCGTTCTCCCCTTCAATCTGACGCAACCCCGTCATCTCGAACCCCGGAGGAAGAATCTCGCCAAGCCCATCCGGTGCCGCTCGAAACGCCTGTCGTCCCGCGAGAACGTCGGTCTGACCAGGCATGCTAGATCTTATGGCTGATGGGGGACGCCCTGCGGCGGGCTCTTGAAAAAGG
>CAZKYJ010000050.1:0-12993 GCA_964556355.1 uncultured Verrucomicrobiales bacterium
CCGCTCGTCGAGACCGGGCACGAACTCTACGCGGGCTCCTTTGCGCGGGCCTTCGATGAGATCCGCGCTGCCGGGGCGTCGCCGGCGCCGCATACCCTCGGCGAGCCGTTGCGAGGCGACCACTGGGAGGCGGCAAAACTGGTTCCCCTCTCCCGTATCGATCTTGTCGGCGATTGGGAACTGCTCGATCCGACAGCCCCGACGCTTGCCCGACGGTTCGCGAAGTTCATGCCGGTGATGCACAAGGCGTCGGTTCCGGGAGCCGGGTTGCATTTCCGTTTCCGTGGCACGGTCGCCGGGATCTACGACCTCGTTGGGCCGGACTGTGGGCAGGTAGTGGTGTCGGTCGATGATCGATCGCCGACCATCGTGAAGCGGATCGACGGCTATTGCACCTACCCCCGGCTTAGCAAAATGCAGGTGGCTCAAGGGTTGAGCCCGGACACGATCCACGAGGTGACGGTCACCCTCGATTCGGAGATCCCCGACAAAGCCGCCGTGCTCTTCGAGCGGAACCGCCCGGATCTCGAGGCGCATCCGGAACGCTACGAGGGGGGCAATTGGTATGTCGGATCGGTCATGCTGATCGGCGAGCTCGTCGAGTAGCATCCGGGGCGTGGCGCGACCACTCTTTCCCTTTCCCAAAGATCCGGATGGTGCACGGTGACGCGATGCCGGATTCCGGGAACAGGGATGCTTTCCTCACCACACGATGGTCGCTCGTCGATGGCGCGGCGGCCGAGGGGGGCGCGTCGCTGGAGGCGCTGTGCCGGCAGTACTGGTCGCCCGTCTACGCGGTGGTGCGCCGTTCGGGGCACGATGTCGAAGCGGCCAAAGACCTCACGCAGGGCTTTTTCGCAGACCTCTTGGCCAAAGGCTGGCTTGGGGGAGCCGACCGGAAGAAAGGGCGCTTCCGCACGTTTCTCATCACGGCGCTGAAGCGCTACCTCGTCAACGAGTGGCACCACGATCACGCCGCCAAGCGCGGCGGATTCTCAGAGCTGGTGCCGCTGGATATCGCACGCGCCGAGCGGCTCTCCGCCGTGGAATCGGGCACCCCCGGGACGCCGGACGCACTCTTCGACCGGCGCTGGGCGCTCGCCCTGCTCGATGCCGCCCTCGCCCGCTTGGAGCACGAGTATGACGCGGCCGGCAGGGCAGCGGATTTCGCCGTGCTCAAACCTTGCCTGACCGCCGAGCGCGGGTCGATCGACTACCCGGAGGTGGCGGTCGCCCTGCAGAAAGCGGAGGGGGCCGCCCGCGTCGCCGTGCACCGGCTGCGCAAGCGCTACCGCCAGGTCTTCCGTGATGAGGTCGCGCGGACGGTCGGTGACGAGGCGGATGTCGATGCGGAGATGGCCGAACTTTTGGCGGCGCTTTCCGGCCGCCCGGTGTAACAAGTCCCCGCGCTTCCTGAAGAACCGGGTATGAGCGAACGATCCTCCCCACCCACCTGTTCCCGCTGTGGCACAACGCTGTCGGTAGATGCCGCCGGTGGCCTCTGCCCCCGCTGCCTCGTGGCCATGAATTTCGATCCTGAGACGGCGCCGGCAGCAACGTCCCAATCGGCACCCCCTCACGAAGAACTGGCCGCGAGCTTCCCCGCGTTCGAGCTGCTTGAGTGCCTCGGTCGCGGTGGAATGGGAATCGTTTACAAGGCGCGCCAGAAAACGCTCGACCGGCTCGTAGCCATCAAGATCCTCGCCGACGGACGCCACGACGACCCGGCCTTCGCCGACCGCTTCCGTGCCGAGGCGAAGACCCTCGCGCGCCTGGCGCACCCCCACATCGTCACCGTCCACGACTTCGGCGAGGCGGATGGACTGTTCTACCTCGTCATGGAATTCGTCGATGGCGTAAATCTGCGGGATATCCTGCGCGATGGGAAAATGGATCCCGCGCAAGCCTTGGCCGTCGTCCCCCCGGTCTGCGAGGCACTGGAGTACGCCCACGAGAAAGGGGTCGTCCACCGCGACATCAAGCCCGAGAACCTCCTGCTGGACCGCGACGGTCGGGTGAAGATCGCCGACTTCGGGATCGCATCGCTCGCCGGGGCGGCCGGGGAGAGGTCGGGGACCCCACCCTACATGGCGCCCGAACAGGCGGGAGGGAACACCGACCGCACCGCGGACATCTACGCCCTCGGCGTCGTGCTCTACGAGATGCTCACCGGCGAGCGCCCCGGCAGCGGCGCCGTCGCCCCATCCGGGGTGGTACCGATCGATGCCCGTATCGACGAGATCGTGCTCCGCGCCCTCGATCGCGATCCCGCCCGCCGCTACCAGACGGCGGGCGAGTTCCGCACGGTCGTGCAGACGATGGACGCAAGGCCTTCCCCGATCCCGACGGGCGAGTGGCAGATCCGCTGTACCAGCTGCGACCGCGCACGCCCGCTCGCCGACGTTGGCGGAATTCGTATCGGCGCGGCCTCGGCCGGGAAGCGAACCCTCGCCTGGTGCCGGAACTGCGGCTTTTTCCGCGTTGCCGCTATCGAGCGGGCGGGCTTTGCGCGTCCCGGGCCGCTGCGGCATCGCTTGGTGCTCTGGCCAACGGCGATCCTCTATGTCCTGCGCACGGTGGCGCTGGCGGGGGCGCTCTACTCACCCCATGCGATCATCCCCGCGATCACCCTGCTCATCGTCAGTGGTTTCGCATGGGTCATCCTTTTCCACCGCTGCTGGTCTGCCGTGCCGCCCGCGGACCGTCCCCGTTCCGCGGCTTGGCTCAGCGGGCTCCTCCTCCTACCGGGAGCGAACCTCGTCGCGATCTTCCTTGCTTTCTACGGGCTCGACCGCAGCTACGCGCGCGTGCGCTCGTCCAGCCCGGAGCTGCCGCTGGTGTCCGCCCTCGGACGGATGACCGCGTTCGCGGTAGTCCATGCCGCTCTCGGCGCGGTGTTCTGGATCTCGATCTTCGGCTACTTCGGCCCGTTCGCCGCCGACGTCAGCCTGCAGGCAACGATCGGTGTGATGTTTTTGACGCTTTTGTTAGTGCCGATCGATTTCCTGCTGTTCTTGGCCGCCTTCACCGGGGCCGTCCACAATGCCAACGTCGTCGGCGGCATTCCGGATCGGACGATCCCCTCCGGATCATGGGTGCTCGACGGCGGTATCGAGTACCGGTCTTCGGCCAGCACTTTCGGGTTCCCATTCCTGCATATCGCGACCGGACGAGATCCAGCGAGCGGGAGGCCACGGGTGGCCCGCGGTGTCATCGCCCTGGGCGGCATCGCCCACGTGGTGGTGGCTATCGGCACGGTGGCGGTCGGCCTCGTCTCTTGCGGGCTAGTCAGCATCGGTGGGATCGTCGTGGGCGGGCTGGCTTTCGGATGGGTGGTGGAAGCCATCGTCGCGCTCGGCAGTGTCCGTGCCGGGGGCGTCGTCGCGTTCGGCCCGGCGTCGAGCGGTCTGCCGTCACTCCCTAGAGAGTGGACTGAGGCCGTCCACCAGGTTGCCACGGCTCCCGCGACCGTGTTCTGGCTGATCGCGGTATTCTTTTGTCTCTGTGTCAGGTTGGCGGTTGGCGAGGTCGCCCGGCGCGAGCTCGCCGGGCGCCGGTGGTGGACGGTCGTCTTGGCTTCGGCGCTCGTGACGTTCGTCTTCGCCATCCTCACCATCAATGTCCTCGCGATCGTCGCGATCTACACCGCCCCCTGAGAAGCAGTCAACGATGTCATGTTCGTGCCGCCCGGAGGAACGTCCCCCCGATCCGGCGGCGCCAGTCCATTTTTTTCACCAAGGATGGCGATGGCGGTGCCGACGAGACATTTTAGACAGCTTCTGAGCAACCGGCTGCACCCGCGCCTCCGAGCGCCACTGCCGTCGGAACGGGAAGATCGTCGCAAACCCCCAAGGCACGACCAAGGAGACGAGCGCACCCGCCAACATCCAGCCCGACTCCGCATAGCGAAGCCACCATCCGGCGATCGCCCAGGTATGCCCGATGACAAGGAAAACGGCAAAGCGCAGCCCGATCCACGCGGGCGTCCGAAAAATGAGGAACCAGAAGAGCGCATACCACCCGATGAACCCTGGAACGAGCCAGAGCGGGTGCCCGCGCAGCGCCAGCCACACGATCGGGTTCGCCTCCACCGCCGCCGAGCGGTCGCCCGCCCAGTAGGCCGCCGGCTGGTAAAAAAGCGTCACCCCCATGTCGAGCAAACTCAGCACGAACGGTAGCCCCAGTAGTCGTAGAACAAGCATCACCGTAGCCCACAACGCGCCGCCCGGCAGATCCATAGCCCCCACGCAATCCCAACCTGTTCCCCAAATCGACCCGCATCTTTGGGCAGAGATCCGCCCGCCGTCCGGCAACCAGATCCGCCGTCCGGCAACCTGGTGTCACGGGTGAGCCATCCGGGCGCCCGGGGGCGGGCGGTCGGACGCTAGCGATGGAGCAGGGGCACGGAGGTGTCGCCCCGCGTCACCCGTTTACGCCCGCAGCGCGGCGAGCAGATACTCGGACGGGCGGAAGTTCTCGATGAGGATTTCCTTCTGGTCACCGCGTTTCATGCGGACTTGAGAGATATTGAAGTTCGGCGTTTTATGCGGGGCGAACAAGATATCATCGTGGGTGCTGTTCTCGTGTTTTTTGAACATGCTGGGGATGATATCACCGCCGAGATGGTCGTCGCGTCCGGTGGCGAGGTGGCAGGTGCCGAGGACTTTTTCATCCTGGATGTCGGCGCCCGAGACGGGGAGGATCTGCGTCCCGAAGCCCAGCTCACCAAGGGTGCCGGTCATCGGGTCGTCGGCCAGGCGGGCGTTGTGGGCATCGATGGTTGCCTGGTTACCCTCGATCAGCGTCGAGCTTTGGATGGCACGATCTCTGACGTCGAGAACGCCGAGGGTGCCGTCCTCGTATTTCATGGGGAATTGCCCGTTGGCATCGACGGGGACGAAATAGACTTCGCCGGCGGGAAGGTTGGCAATGTCTGGCTTGTCGCGGCCCTGGCAGAGACCGTGAGATTTTTGGGCGTCCTGGCCACCGAGCTCGAGGGAGGCGGTGAGGATGCGGCCGTCCTCGAGGGTGAAGTCAATCTCGATGGTGTCGGGATTGTTCAGCGCGATGCGCAGTTTTTCGGCGTCGCGCGAGACTTCTTCGTAGTCGACGGCGAGTCCGGAGCCGAGGATGACGTCGTTGAGCCCGTGCATGGTGGCTCCGCGGAAGCCGAAGTTTTTGGCGTGGGCGGTGAGCGGGGCGGTGGCCGAAAAGGTGCCGATGTGCAGGATGACGTCGTAGCGCGGGTAGATATCGCGTTCGAACGAGAGCCGCGTCCCGTCCATGTCCCAGACCTCGTCGGGCAGGTCGAGGTTCGAGCCATGGGTCATCTTGTGGGCGAACATCTCACCGCCGGTCATACCGAGCTCGTCCATGGCACCGTCGAGGAGCGCCTGGTGGAAATGGTAGTAGGCATTGCGCTGGATCTCGTATTTTTCGATCTCGAGGAATCCGAAATCTTTCGCCTCGGTGGCGGGATCATCCAGATCGGTGAGCACGCAAACGCGGCACCCTTCGGTCGGCTTGAAGACGGTGCTCAGGAGCCCGGTGACGGAGAAGCTGGGGAAGACGCGTTGGGCGGGATCGAGGATGATCTCTTCGGTGAGTATCGACATGATGGGTAGGTGATTCGGCAGTGATACGGGCAGGAGTCAGGATTGGTCCCCACGGATATCGCGGTTTGCCGAGGGTTTCTAGGGCGGCTTCATTCCCAAACAAATGAAAAATGTCTTCATCACGGGATGCACGCGCGGCCTCGGCCGAGCTATGGTCGAAGGGTTTGCCACCGCCGGTTGGCGGGTTACGGGCGTGGGGCGATCCTCCGAGGCCATCGCTGCGCTGCGCCGGGAGCTCGAGGGAGGCGGGCACTACTTCGACGTGTTGGACGTCACGGACGCGGCGGCGACGGCGAAGCTGGCCGACCAGGTCGAATCGCCCGATCTGCTCATCAACAACGCGGCGCTGATCAATGCGAACGCCCCGCTCTGGCGGGTGCCGGTCGGGGAGTTTTCCGCGGTGATCGACGTCAACCTCAAAGGTATCTTCCACGTCCTCCGGGCGTTCTTGCCGAAAATGATCGCGCGCGGGAGTGGGGTGGTGGTCAACCTCAGTAGCGGCTGGGGCCGGAGCACATCGCCCCAGGTCGCACCCTACTGCTGCACGAAGTTCGGGGTCGAGGGGCTGACGGCAGCGCTGGCTCAGGAACTGCCCCCCGGGCTGGCGGCGGTGGCGCTGAACCCCGGGGTCATCGATACCGAGATGCTGCGCTCGTGTTTCGGCGAGGGCGCCTCCGACTGCCGGAGCCCGGAGGAATGGGCGGCCACGGCGGTGCCCTTCTTGGCCAAGCTCGGGGCAGGGGACAACGGCAGAGCCCTGACCGCCCCGTGAATTTAGGAACAGTACAATTGTATCGTCCTTAAATCTGGGGACATTTTTGGGCAGTACAATTGTACTGTTTCTAAATCTGGTGCCGGGGGTTCAAGCGGGCCGTTCCATCTCGAAGCGGTCGGTTGTGCGGCAATACCAGTGGGGGCTGGCCATGCGGCCGATCACGTGGAGATCTTCGGAGCGGATGCGCAGGGATTCGGGGTCGATGAGCGATTCGCGGACGTGGACGCGTTTGACGAGGCCGATGATCACGCGGTTGCCGCCGATCTGCAGGGTGCCCCACTCGGTGCATTCAAGGCTGGCGGGTGCCTCGGCGATGCGGGGTGGGGAGACGAGCGACGCGGCTGCGGAGGTGAGTCCGGCGGCGGCGAGTTCGCTGGCGCCGTAGGCGAGCGACGCGGCGCAGGCGTTCATGGCTTCGGAGATCGCTTCATCGACGAGGTTGACGACGAACTCGTGGGACGCGCGGATGTTGCGGGCGGTGTCCTTGGGGACGCCGGGTTCGCGGTCCCCGGGGGCGATGGCCACGATGGGCGGATCGGCACCGAGGAGGTTGAAAAAGCTAAATGGGGCGGCATTCACGGTGCCGTCGTCGCCGACCGTGGTGACGAGCGCGATCGGTCGGGGCGTGACGAGGCTGGCCAAGATTGGGTAGGCGCGGTCGGCGTATTCGTTTTCGAGATCGAGTTCCATGTGGGGAAGAACGCTGCTCGCCGCCGGGTGGACACCCAAGATATCCGCGGTCGTTCCTCCCGTTCCATCCTCGCGGATTTCCCGGTGGCGGTGACCGGCAGGGGAAAGGTCCTGGTGGACGGGAGCGCTGCCCGACTCCGGTTGTTCGGGCGGCGCAGGGGGGTGCCATTCGTCGCGATTCGTCTTTGGGAGAGAACCGGAGGCGGGCGTGGGGCGTAAGCGCGGCTGGGAAGGCCGAGCGACGCCGGCCTCAGGATTCTACAGCCCGATCCACCCATGAAGCCACGACCACCGCACGATCCGCCCGGTCCCGACACCGGGGTCTGGGAAAATCGGTTGTCCCCCGCTGACCGCCCAACGGGGCGAGGGAGGCAGTGGGAGAACCGCGGACGGGCGGCTCCCGACGGCCCGGGGGCAGGTCTTCGCTTGGCAAGAATGGTGCGACCGGGCGGGGGAACCATGCGTCGACCTCGCGGCGAGGGAGACGGAAAGGCTGTTGGTTAGTTGGTGGGCGCGTCGGATGTGTCTCCGGCGCGCCCAATTCTTTCTCCGACGAGTCGAGCCCCCATCGCCCGGAGCTTTTCGAAGCCGAGCAGACACAACGCCACCGCCCCGAGGGCGGCGGCTAGCCCGCCGATGCCGAGCTGGTCGCGCTCGTCGTAGCAGGTCCACGCGAACTGTCCGACACAGAGGATCGCCACGAAAAACAGGGTCGGTTTGCGCCCGATGCGGTCGACGATGAAGGCTCCGAGCGGTGCCCCGAGAGCCACGACCGGCGCCGCGGCGAGCCAGTTGCCGTAGACGCCGGGCTCGAATCCGGTGGAGAGCGCTTTCGTCACAACGCCGATCACCGAGGTGAAGGCCATGATGACGACCGAGGTCGGGATGGCGATTTTGAGGTCGGTGCGGCAGAGGAGCACGAGTACGGTGTAGACTACCATGTCGATCCCCACACCCGTCACGGCCGCCACGGTGAGGCCGGCGCTGGTTCCGATGGCGACGCCCACACGGAAATCCCAGCGCTCGTCAAACTCGGTCATCCCGACGTGCCCGGCGATCTCGCCGATGCGGTAGAGGTGGAGCATCCCGAAGCTCGCCCAGACGACGGCGAAGAAGAGTTTCACCCAGAGTGCGGGGACGAGGGGCGCCACCACGAGGATCCCGAGCGGTGTGCCGAGGGCGGCGCCGAGGGCGGCGCCTTTCAGCATCGCCCAGGCGAGTGGCTGGCGGCGCGCGAGGATGAAGATGCTGGCGCTGGTCATGCCGACCGACTGCACGGCGAAACTGAAATCGCGCCCCAGTTGGGCCGGCTGGTCGAAGAGGAGAACGAGGATGGGAAAACCGACAGTGCCGCCGCCCATGGGGGTGGAGCCGGCCGCGTAGCTTCCCAGTGCCATGGCCATGGCGATTGGCCAGTGCGCGGTGACCACGTCCCAGCCCGCGTGGAGGAGAACGGCGGCGAGCCAGGCCCCGTAGAATATCGCCAGCCAGAGGAACCAGATCCAGGGCCGTTGCCGGGGCGGGGCTAGAATGTGGGGGCGGTCGGCGTCGTGCAAGGCGGGAATTAGGCACCGTCTCGCCGGAACGAAACCTCATCTTTCGCCTTTGTCCTGACATGCTAGGATGGCGAATGAAGAGGCAGATTGCCGTGATCGTGGCAGGATTTTTCGGGCTGGTCCTTATCCTCATGATCGGGGTAGTCGTCTTGACCACGCTGGTCGAGCCCGAATTGTTCAGCCCTCCCACGGCGAGCCGCGACATCCCGAGCATGGAGGACGAGTGGCTGGGGGTGCTGGAGGGGCCGGATCGCGGTTCGATCGATAGCGAGCCGGTAGGCACTGAGATGGGGGTGCCGGACCGGATGGCGGGCACCGGAGATGATTTCCTTTTGGAGTGGCGCGACGGAGCGGTCGCGGCCGACGTCGAGTTGCCTGACCGCTGGGTTGCGGGTCTCGCGCCGGGCGAGTCGTGCGAGCTGGTGGCTTTCGCCTCGTGGTACCCGCAGGCGGACGACGCGCTCGGGGCCGATGCGGCGCCGTGGGCCGAGCCCGTGTTCCGCGATCCCACCGCGCTGGAGGAGATCGGGTCCGCTGAGCTCGACCGCCTCGGGGTTCCCGCGGCGTTCCGCCGGATTCCCACTACCGGGAACTACCAGACGCCGAGGCTGCGGCTCGTCTTCCGGGCGGAGGGAGTGGAGCACCCGAGGATACTCACGGTGGCTGGAGGCGATGCGGTGACCCGGTTTCAGGTGACCTACCCGCTGAAAGGGATAGACGAACTCAACGACTACACCGGGTCCGAAGGCGGCTGGATCTATTTCGACTCCGCGCTCCTGGCGTGGCACTCGGTCGAGCTGGATCTCGTCGTGGGGGTGCTGACGGGGACGCCGGTTTATGCGGACCTCCCGAGGGAGGTGGGCGGGCAAGTTGTCATCGGCGACCGGGCGCGCGCGATGTGGCTGGGGACGACGGGTTGGGAGTTCGATCTCAACTCGAGCATCCGGCAGTTCGCTCCGGCACCGTCGGTGCCGGAGTCCGATCGGGACGCGCTCGCCCGGCGGATGGACCGCTCGGTATGGGGGGCGTGGATCGAGCCGGAGAGCCCCCGGGTGGAAAGGCCACAGATGTTGATGCGGGTTTCCTCGCGGGAGTATTTCTGGCAGCACGTCGGTCGGTTGGGGGAGGGGGGGCGTGCGCAGTGGGCGTGGCGCCCGCTCCGGGGGAGCAACGTCGATCTGGTGAGCGCGGCGGATCCGGAGGCAGGTTCCGTGGAGCCCGTAAGGCTCGTGATGGTGCCGGACGTCGCCGAACTCCGGTTCGTTCTGGCGGGGCTCCCGGACGCGCCCACACCGGGGCGTCCGGAGGATCTCTTCGACGTCCGGTTTTCGCGCATCACGCTCAGCGAGGACGTGGGCAGGGCGGAGCAGCAGGTGGTCGGATTCGTCTCGGTGGCAGCCCAGTTGGCGTGGGATTACAATTCGCTTTGGGAGGATCTCGGGGGACTTCCCGCCGGACTCCCGTCCGACCGCACGCTGCGGGATCTCACCGCGCGCCAACTCCTCCAATGGTATCTCGACCAGACCCCCGGGGCGACCCTGCGCTACGACGAAAAATCACTGACGCTCAACGTGAACGAGGAGCCGTGGACGTTTGCCGAATGGTGGGACGAGTACGCGCCGGACTGGCTCGACTTCTGATCGTGCGAGGGATGGGATGTCTGGGGGGAAGTGGTGTAAGGACGAGTGCCCCCCTATGCATGGCGGTCGGGTAGCGCGCGATTACTGCCGGATGTCGTAGAGCCTAAGCGGAGGATTGTGGGTGCCCACGCGCCCGGATTCGCGCTTCCACACGAGCTCGGCGGACTTGAAGAGTTCCTGATAGAACCGCTTGCGCCGGGCGTAGCGGTCGGCGGCCTCGGCGGTCGGCTCGGCGGTCGATTTCGTGTAGCGCTCGTAGTTCTGACCGCACACCGCGACGTGGGTGATCCCCCGCGCGCGCAGCTCGTCCAGAGTCCCGAGGTCGGCGGGTTGTTTCGACGAGCTGACGAGCTGCTGGGGGAGAAAGCCGCCGGCCGCGGTGTCCGAATAGAGCGGGATCTCGGGATCCGGGAGGTGGACGCCGTAGCCTTGGGCGATCACGGCGTCTCCCGGCAGCGTCTCGCGGATGTAGGCGGCCATCGCCACGCGCGGGTCGCGGTGGAAGCCGTCCCAGTAGCGGTGCAGCCTCTCCAGCGATCCGACCACGGCCAGCGCGACGAGCAGGGCGATGGCCGGTTTGCGGAACCGGAACGACGACCCGCGCAACGATCCGATGGCGGCGGCGAGGCCGAGCCCGGTCGCGTAGCAGAGTGTCAGGGTGCCGGGGAGGAAATAGCGCCCGTGGGTCTTGCTCGAAAATCCCAGCGCCAGTGCGACGGCGAACGGGAAGAGCGCCACGAGGTAGTCGTCGTAGCGGAAATCCCAGCGCTTGCGCTGCGGGCCGAGGAGCACCCAGAGCCACCAAGCGAAAAACGCGAGCATGTGGGCGCGGCCCACGTAGAGGATACGCTCGAAGTAGCCGCCGCTGAAGACGGACTCCTTCTCCGCCCAGGTTCCGTGGAGCGCCTTGTCGGTCTCGGCGGCCAGCGAGGATCGGAAGGTGGCGAGTCCCTCCGCGGAGAAGAGGGGGAAATTGAAAACGGCCACGGTCAAGGCAAAGCCGCCGAGCAGCGCTCCGAGCGAGCTGGGGATCGACCGGTCACCCCGGAAAACGAAGATGGCGGGCAGGGCGCAGAGCAGGGCGGCGATGCCCACATACTTGCTGGACGCTGCCACACCCGCGGCGACGCCGAGGAAGAGCGCGGCCGCGGCGCCGGGCCGCTCCCGGTAGACATGGAGCGCCAGAAAGGTGAAGGCGAGCCCGCAGATCAGCCCCGGATCCTCTTTGATGATGTGGGCTTTCTCGAAGATATCCCAGTGCGTGGCAAGGAAAAACCCCGCACAGGCGGCGGCGAGGAGCCCCCGTTTGTAGAAGGCGAGCAGCGCCATAGCGGCGACGGCCAGGCCGGTGAGCACTGCCGAAACCGTGCGTCCCGCCAGCGCGGCCGACTGGTGGGTTCGCGGGGTGCCGTCCAGATCGAGGACCCAGTCGGTGACGGTCAGCAGGAGGAGGGGGTGATTGAAATTCCGCGTTCCCTCGACGAGCTGTTCCGTCTTCGTCGGCTCGTCGATGTGATAGTAGTAGGGGAAGCCGTTCTCCTGGATCCCGAGGACGAAGGCGAGGATTCCGAACGCGGCCGCTATGAGCCACCCGCGGGCTGATCTGCCGGCTCCCGCTTTCACCGAAAACGGACGTAGGGCGCGTATTTAACGACCCTCTCGTCGTCCACGACGCGGATTTCGAAATCGGCCTCAGCGCCGGGAGCGAGGGGTTCGATGGCATCGATGTTTTCGGCGATCGGCGTGCCCGCGCCGTCCCTCCATTCGACGACGACTTCAAGGCCCTTGAGCGGCTTGTCGGTCTTGTTGCGGAGCCTCCCGCTCACCGTCATCTGGCCGGAAGCGCGGGTGAAATTCGCATCGAGAAAATCGACGCTCTCGTTCGCCGATGACCGTTGCTGCACATAGGCACCAAACGGCGAGATGTTGTAGTGCCGCAGCCCAGCAACGGTGCCGATCGGCAGGAGGACCGCCATGACGATGAGGGTCACCCCGGCGCCGACCCGGGAGAAGACACAGGCGACGATGCCGAGAACGAGGGAGGCGAGAGCGGCCACCCCGCCGATGAGCAGGAAGAGCGGGCTCCCGTGGAAGGCCACGAAGATCACCGCGAAGACGAGCGCCACCCAGCCGAACAGGGCCATGGTACCGCCGGTGCTTTTGCGCTTCGCTTGGCGCTGCATTTCCATCGCGCGGAGATGCCCCTGGTTCGTAATCGTCTCCAGGGGAGGGGCCGGCGCCGCGACCGGCATGGTCGGCGTGGGGAGCGGGGGCGCGACGGGCGGCGGCGCGGGAGCTGCGATGGGAGGCGCCGTCGGGATTTCTTCCTCCGTGGCGGCCAGCCCTTCCGCGGAGGCGGGAGGCGCGATCGGTAGGGTGAACGGGCTGTATTCCAGCTCGGAGAGTGACTCCCAATCGTCCATCCCTTCCACCCAGTAGGGGGTCGACGCGTCGGCCCGGCCATCGTCGATGATATCTTGGACTTCCTCGACGGTAAACGGGCCGAGGTTCTCCTCCTCGATCCAAAGGTGAATGCTCTGTGACTCCATGGCGGTGAAGGAACCACACGCCATCGTCCTTGCACCTTGAAAATCTTGCGATCTTTGCAATCGGAGACGGGTTGCTACCCGCCCCCCAGCACCGGCTTTGCCCGAAACCGCTCGCGGTAGGCGGTCGGCGTCATCCCGGTTTGTGCTTTGAAGGCACGGGCGAGGTGC
>CAZKYJ010000051.1:0-12963 GCA_964556355.1 uncultured Verrucomicrobiales bacterium
GGTGGCGGTGGCGCTCTCGCTAGCGGTAACTTACCCACAGGCCGGGAACCTCGGCGGGGGCGGTTTCATGGTGGTCCATCTGGCGGAGGGGAACCAGACCTTCGCCCTCGACTTCCGCGAGACGGCGCCGTCCGGAGCCTCCCGCGATATGTTTCTCGATGGCGGGGGAGAGCCCGACGCGCACCGTTCACGCGATTCCATCCTCGCGGCGGGGACGCCGGGATCGGTGGCCGGACTCGCCTTCGCCAACGGGCACTGGGGAACGAAACCGCTGGCGGAACTCGCTGGACCGGCCATCGGCTTGGCCGAGGAAGGGTTCGCGGTGACGGCCCACCTGGCGCGTTCGCTCGCGTCGGCGAGGGACGGCCTCCACGGTTCGCCGGCCGCGAAGGCGGTATTCTTCGCGGAGGACGGCAGCCCCCCGGCGGTGGGCGAGACGCTCAGGCAGGCCGACCTGGCGTGGTCGCTGCGCGCGATTGCCGAGCACGGGGCGGACGCGTTCTATCGCGGCACCATCGCGGAGAAAATCGCCGCCTTCATGGAGGCGGAGGGCGGGCTGGTCACCGCCCGCGACCTCGCCGGCTACCGGCCGGTCGTGCGGGATCCGGTCGTCGGCAGCTACCGGGGGTTCGGGATCGCCTCGATGCCGCCGCCGAGCGCGGGCGGGACGCTATTGGTGCAGATGTTAGGGATGCTGGAGGGCCGCGAGGTGGCCGCGCTCGGCCACGGCACCGCCGGACAGATCCATCTCCTCGCCGAGGTCATGAAACGTTCCTACGCCGACCGCGCGAAGTACTTTGGCGACCCGGATTTCGTCGAGGTGCCGGTGGCCGATCTGGTTTCCCGGCGCTGGGTCGAAGCCCTTGGCGCGGGGATCGATCCTGACAAAGCCACACCGGCGGATGAGATTGGCGACGCCTCGTTGCGCCCCGGGCGCCCGGAGAGTCCCGAGACCACGCACTTCAGCATCATCGACCGCCACGGCAATGCGGTGGCCTGCACGACGACGCTAAACCTTTCCTACGGCTGTCGGATGATGGTGCCGGGCACGGGAATCCTCCTCAACAACGAGATGGATGACTTCTCGGCCAAACCCGGCACGCCGAACGCCTTCGGGGCGGTGGGCGGTGAAGCCAACGCCATCGCCCCCGGCAAGCGGATGCTCAGTTCGATGACCCCGACCCTCGTTTTCAAGGACGGGAAGCCCTGGCTGGCGACCGGCGCACCGGGCGGCACCCGCATCACCACGGCCGTGCTGCAGACGGTGAGCAACGCCATCGATTTCGGCATGGATCCCGCCGCCGCCACCGCCGCCCCCCGCGTCCACCACCAGTGGTATCCGGACACGCTCTACGTCGAGGGCGGGGTGGGCGAGGAGGTGCGTGGTGCCCTCCGGGAGCTGGGCCACCACGTCGAACAAACCGGCGCCATCGGCAATGTGCAGACCGCCTCGTGGGATGGCGGTCGCCGATTTGCCGGGGCGCACGACCGACGCGGCAGCGGCTCGGCAGCGGTGGTGGAACCGTAGCGCCCGCCTTCCGATCCCGATGCCCATCGCATGCCAGCCACAACCATGTTCTACGATAATAAGAGATTGCTGGCGGCCGCCGTTGCTTCGATGATCAGCCCAGCCGACGCCAACCCACTGCCGGAGCTGGTCGCGGGCGACCCGCTGCTGGCGGAGATCACAAGCGCCCCCGAGCACTGCGTGCAGATCCTCTACACGCAGGTGGACAGGGACGCCGAGGGTGGCACCCGGTTTTCCAGCTTCACCTATGCACCGCACGGCGAGGTCTACTTCTATCCGGCCAGCACGGTGAAGCTGCCGGTGGCTCTCCTGGCGCTGGCCAAGTGCCGGGCTCTGGGGATCCCGCTGGACGCCGCCATGCACATCGGAACGGTGGAACCGTGGCAGACGGAGGCGCACGAGCCAGGCGGCGTGGCACGCTATGTCCGGAAGATCTTCCTCGTCAGCGACAACGACGCCTACAACCGACTCCTCGAATTCGTCGGCCCCGATACGGTGGCGGAAACGTTCACGCGACAGGGGCAGATGGATACGCGCATCTTCCACCGCGTGGGTGTCGCGAGGGCGCCAGAACACTTCCGGTTTTCCAACCCGGTCACCTTCGCCGCCGACGGGCGCACGATCTATTCGGAACCGGCCAAAGTGAGCGAGGGCGACTTCGCCGCGGAGGTACCGATCCCCATCGGTCGGGGCCACGTGGACGCCGGGCGGTTGGTGGAATCGCCAAAAGACTTCGCCGCGGCCAACGCCTTCCCCCTGGCCAGCCAGCAGGCGGTGCTCCGCGCGCTCGTCCTGCCCGACGCCGTGACCGGGGAAGAGCGCTTCGCCCTCGGCGGGGCAGAGCGCCAACTCGTATTGGCGGCGATGGTCACCTTGCCCCGCGAATCGGAGGATCCGACCTACCCGGCAGATCCTTTTCACGACGACTTCGGCAAGTTCCTTTTCCCGCCGAGCGGCGGCCACCGCGCCTTCGGCAAATCTGGCCTGGCCTACGGGTTCGTGGTCGACAACATCTATTTCCGCGAACCGTCAGCCGGGATCGATTTCTTCCTTGCCGCCACCGTCTACGCGAACGCCGATGGAGTGCTCAACGACGATCTCTACGAATACGACACCGTGGCCAAGCCATTCATGAGGCGATTGGGCGAAGCCGTCCTCGCGCACGAGCGGTCGCGTGACCCGGGATCGAGGACCACGCTCCCCGCCCTTGTCCCGGCCCCGGAAAACTAGCGCTCGCAATGTCGACAGGGAGCCTTCATCCTATGGGAGACGAAATAGCGCCATGATGAATATCCCCCGACGCCGATTCCTCCAGCTGGGCACCGCCGCGCTGGCTGCCCCGTTCATTCCCCGCTCCAGCTACGGCGCCGATTTCTCGGACATGAAGCTGCGGGTCGGGCTGATCGGTCCGGGGTGGTACGGGAAGTGCGACGTCCTCAGGCTGATCCAGGTGGCGCCGGTCGAGGTGGCCGCGGTGTGCGACGTCGATGCGCAGATGGCCGAAGGGGCCGCGGAGATCATCTCCCAACGGCAGCTCTCCAAAAAGAGACCTGCCATCTTTGGCGACTACCGCAAGATGCTCGCCGACGAGGAGTTCGATGTCGTGCTGGTCGATACCCCCGACCACTGGCACGCGCTGCCCATGATCGCGGCGGTCGAGGCCGGGGCGGACGTCTGGGTGCAGAAGCCGACCGGGGTCGACGTGGCCGAGAGCCAGGCCATGGTCGCCGCGGCGCGGAAGCACGGCCGCGTCGTCCAGGTCGGCACCCAGCGTCGGAGCACGCCGCATTTGATCGAGGCGAAAGAGAAAGTCATCGACGCCGGGCTGCTGGGCGACATCGCCCATGCGGAGATCTGTTGCTACTACCACATGCGCAACCGCACCAGGCCGGCGGACGCGCAGGCGGACGTGCCCGCGTACCTCGACTACGAGATGTGGGCCGGCCCGGCCCCGAAGATCCCCTACAACAGCGTCATCCACCCGCGTGGCTGGCGCGCCTTCATGGAGTACGGGAACGGCATCGTCGGCGACATGTGTGTGCACATGTTAGACATGGTGCGCTGGATGCTCGACCTCGGCTGGCCCCAGAGCATCAGCTCGGACGGGGGGATACTTGTCGACAAAGACTCCATCGCCAACATCTCGGACACGCAGAACGCCACCTTCGATTTCGGCGATCTCCAGGTCAATTGGCAGCACCGCAGCTGGGGCTCCGCGCCCGACCCGGAATATCCTTGGGCCGCCTTCATCTACGGCACGAAAGGCACGCTCAAGGCCAGCGTGAACAAGTTTGAATTCATCCCCCGCGACAAGGGCGTGGAGCGGGTCACCGGCGAGCCGCTCTTCGAGTACGACAAGTATCCCGAGGACGAGCACGAGGAGGATCTCGAGAGGCACGTGGCCTCCGCCATCCGCGGGCACATGCGCGATTTCCTCAGCAACATCGCCTCGCGGGGCAAGCCGGTCGCGGACATCGAGCAGGGTCACATCTCTTCTGCCTCCTGCATCTTGGCCAACCATGCCATGGCGCTCGGGCGCACCCTTCACTGGGACGCCGGCGCCGGACTGGTGCGGGGCGACGACGAAGCGAACGCCCTGCTGGCGCGTTCCTACCGCGAAGGGTGGATGCACCCGGCGTCGAAAGCGTAGGATCTGGCCGGAAGCCAGGCCCCTGATTCCACCCAGAAGACCGCGGAATCGCATTGACCTTTTCCGCGAAGATTCTTGCGGAATCTGGAGCGTCCCCCTCCACGCGGATTCGTGGCAGGGCGAATTGCCGTCACCCCCACCTTTGCCCCGGAGACAATGACCGACCGTCACTGTTTTATCACCCTCGCAGCGCTCTCCGGTAGCATGGCGCCCTCCCCGGCCATAGTCATAGTGGAGACCTACGCCACCGGCGCCCCGTCACTCCCCATCCCCGACGGCAACCCCAGCGTGCAGACCATCTCGAGATCCTCCATCACTCCGATTCAATCCGTCACCCTCGATTTGACCGTCAGCGGCTCGTTCGACGGCGACGCCGCGGGCGAGAGCGACGACGCGTTACCGGCCTGGGCAATCTCGGAGGCCGCTCCCCCGACGTCATCCGCATCGGGCGCGAGTCGGGAGAAAGAACGGCGAGCCGTCGGGGTATTTTCATCATGAGCCGACTCCTCCTCGCCCTCGCCGTCCTCCCCGCCCTTGCTGCTGCCGCCGAGCCCATCGACCTCTTCGATGGCAAGACCCTCGACGGCTGGGTCAACGTCAACTGTGCGCCGTCGACCTGGAGCGTGGTCGATGGGATGATCCACTGCACCGGCAAACCGACCGGGGCGCTCCGTACCGAGGCGCAGTACGAGAATTTTATCCTCGAGCTGGAGTGGCGGCACCTGCGGTCGGGCGGCAACGCGGGGGTCTTCGTCTGGGCGGGGCCGATCTCCGCCCCGGGGGTCCCCTTCCTACGCGCCATCGAAGTCCAAGTGCTCGATCACGGCTACGGGAAGTCCGAATCGTTCACCACCCACGGCGACGTTTTTCCCATCCACGGCTCGACCATGGAACCGTTCCCGCCGAGCCGCGGCCAGCGCAGCTTCCCCAGCGAGGAGCGCTCGAAAGGCTCGCCGGAGTGGAACCATTACAAGATCACCTGCCAGGACGGAACCCTGCGCCTAGAAGTGAACGGGAAGGAGGTCTCCGGCGGCGAGAACTGCACCTGGCGCAAAGGCTATATCGCACTGGAGTCGGAGGGTTCCCCCGTCGATTTCCGCAAGATCACCCTGACCGAACTCCCGGGCACCGGCGCTCCGCCCGACGCCACCGCCCCGCTCGCCGAAGGACACAGGCCCCTCTACAGCGGGATCGATCTGACCGGCTGGACGGGTGAGGTGGAAAATTGGCAACCGTCCGACTGGCGGCTCGTCTACCGCGGCGAAGGTCCGGGCACCCTGACCACCACCGAAACGTTCCAGAACGCGCAACTCATCTACGATTACAAGGCACCCGGGGGAAAATGGGAACGCCGGACCGAAACCGTAGGCGATGACCCCGTCACCCTCACCGCCGACGCCGCGGGATCGGAGTTCGCCAGCGTCTACATCCGGCCGCGCGACACGCCATAGTCGCGCGGTGCGGCTTCGCCCCCCCCTCGTCGCCCACCGCTTGGTGAGGGGTGGGTCACCCAGCCTGCGAGGTGCCCGTTGTCGTGCCCGGGGAGCCTGGAGCCCCCCAATCGCGGGATCTCCCACCCCCGGCGCCCCGCAACCACGCCAGACGCAGGCCTGCTAGGGGGGGGATACGGGCGCGACCGTCCCGCCCGCTACAAACTCGGCCTTGGTGAGCGTCTGGCGGAAATCTTCCTTGCCCTGACTGATGTGGGCCGCCCAGCGCACGATCCGCCGAACCACGGGACGGTAGTCCCACCGGATATGGGCGATGGAGGGCTCGCACCAGGCGAAAGTGGGATCGTAGTCGGAGGAGATGAGCGACACGTCCTCGGGGACGCGAAGACCCCGCCTCGCCAAGAACTGCAGGGCGGCGACGCACTGGTAGGACTCATCCGTGAGGATCGCCGTCGGCGGCGTCAGCCGGAAGAGCGTTTCTAAGATCTCCTGATAGCCCTGCTTCGATTCGTCCCACTGCGGGAGGTTGTAGTCGCCGACGTGGATTCCGTGCACCGTCAGCTCGTTGAGGTAGGCCCGGACGCTCGGCGTCGGCTCGGGGCGCTGCTGGTGCCTGCGGATGATGAAGGTGATCCTCCGGTGCCCCATCTTGATAAGGTGGCGCGTGGCGGCCGCGAACGGCGGTGACTTGTCGGGTCCCGCCGCCGCGATGGGCAGGTTGTCCCGGCGGCCGAAGAGCGCAAAGCTGGGAACGTCGTGCTCGGTGACCGCCTGGAGAACCTCCCTCGAACCCGCGACGACGACCCAGGCATCCGCCCCGGCCCGCCGGATGAAACGGGCGACCCGCCCCGCATCCATCCCGAGTTCGACGAGGGTTTTCTCCGCGTAGTAGGGAACGTGCCCCGATTCTTCCAGCTGGTGCATGATCTCGATCATGTAATCGCTGCCACGATCCCGCGGTTCCATCTGCAGCACCGCAATCCGGAGACCTTGCTGGACGACGTCTTCCGCGGCGACGTCGATAAACCGCCCCCGGCGCGGGCCGCGGTTCACGAGCAATCCATCGCGCTCGAGCAGGCGGAGCGCGGATTCGGCCGTCTTGTGGTTGACCCCGAGTTCGCCCCCCAAGCGGTGGGCACCGGGCATCATTCCACTGCGGATGCCCGCGACGATATCCCCGTGCAGCTGCTCCGCTATCTGCTCGGCTGCGGATTTGAGACGACGGCCGGACACCGCAAACTAACCCTCGAAAGGGGGCAGATGTCAACGCTAGATTCGTTGGCGATGGCGTAAAACGGAGGGAATCGTTATCGATTGAACCCGGTCGGGTCGACCCGTGCCCGCGCCGCCAACCCCAGACCATTAGCTCTCCAGCGATCCATCGAATCCACCCATGAAGCCCGTCAAATCCATAGCCCTGCTCGCCGCGGTCGTGGCGACCGCCCAATCTGCCCAATCCGCCACCTTGTTCACCGCAGGCTTCGAGGATCCGGTCGTGACCGGCCTGACCATGACCGTGCCAACCGGATGGATCGGTAGCAACCAAGGTTTCAATTCCAACCGGCGGGGGATCGCCAACGAGGATATCGGCACCTTCAGCACGCCGTTCGGTTCCCAGGCGGCGCTGGTCTACTTTTTCAACAACGCCGGTCTCACCACGGAGCCGGGGGCGATCGGGCCGCTCATGGCGTCGACCACCTACACGGTCTCGTTCAATGTTGCCAACCTCAGCGACTCGGCCACCGACACCTACGAGCTGCAACTCGTCGCCTTCACTCCTGGCGAGATCAGGAACGACCCCCGCGGCAACGCGTTCGGTACCATCCTCGGGATATCGACCGGCGAGGTGACCTCTAGCAACATGTCCGAGGTCTACAGCTTCGACTTCACGGCGATGCCGGGAGACCCGAGCATTGGCCAAGATCTGGCGGTGCGGATTCGCAGTGTCGAGTCCAACGAGGTGCTTTTCGACAACATCCTCGTGGAATCGAACGCCGTGGTTCCCGAGCCGTCCCGGATCGCCCTGCTGGGCATTGGAGCCCTCGTCGCGCTGTCGCGCCGCCGCCGCGCTTCGTCACTTCCCTCCTTTTCCCGCTAGCGCACCGCGCCCCCCCACAACGATGAAACTCCCAGGATCCTCCCCGAGTCCGCTCGCGGCAGCCGCGACGCTTTGCCTCGGTATCCACCTCCTCCCGACGCTCCCGGCAGGGGTCGTCCTCACCGAGAGCTTCGAGACGCCCGCAGTCAGCGGGTTCGCCGAAAACACCGTCCCGAGCACCGGCTGGGTAGGGGCGACCCAAGGCTTCGGCGCGACCGATCGAGGGCTCTACAACGAAGATGTCATCCTGCCCGACACCCCGCCATTCGACACGCCCTACGGTGAGCAAGCCTACCTCATCAACTACTCGAACTCCGGGCTGACCACCGCGCAGGGGGCGATCCCCGATCCGTTCGTAGCCGGAGAGACCTACATCGTGGCTTTCAATGCGGCGGCGCTGGCGCGCGAGGGCAGCGCGGAGTACCGCGTCGAGTTTGTGGCATTCGAGCCGGAGGATGATAACGCCGCCCGCCGCGAGTGCCGACCGGGGCGCCCGGGCACGGTGCTCGCCGCGGCGATGGGAACCGTAACGACCAGCGACTTCTCGGAGGGCGGACGGATCGTCTATGTCCCGGAGGCGGGTGCGCCCGAAGTAGGGAAGGAAATCGGGATCCGGTTCATCAAGGCCAGCGGCAACGCGCTTTACGACAACGTCCGACTGATCGTCGGCCACGACTTTGCCCCCTCCCCTGCCAGCGGGCTCACCGTCCCCTCCGGGGACGTGGCACTCTCGTGGACGAACCGGACGCCCAACCAGGGAGTCAGCACGTTTGTCGACGTGTGGTTCGGCACCGATCCGGCGACTGACTTTTCCAAGGTCGTGGATGGTGGAGCGGACACCGAATCGGTCACCGTCACGGCCCCCGTGGCCGAAACCTACTACTGGCGGGTCGATTCGTACCTGGAAGGCAGTGCGGCAGGATCGCCGGTCGAGGGCGACCTCTTCGTTTTTCACGTCACGGACACCGACGGCGACGGATTCCCGGACACCTACGAGCTGGCGAACACCATGCCGCCTTCCCCGACCGGCCTGAATCCCGAAGACGACCTGGAGAACGGAGGCGAGGGAGACGGCTTGACCAACTTCGAAGAGTTCCAGCGCGGCACCGACCCGAACGACCCCGACAGCGACGATGACGGCCTGGACGACGGGCCGGAGCTCGCCGGCGCCGGCCTGCGCCCCCCCACCGACCCGCTCGACCCCGACACCGATGGCGATGGCTTGAGCGACGGCGTCGAGAGCAACACCGGCGTCTGGGCGGGCGCAGCCGATACGGGGACCGACCCGACCGACGCCGACTACGACAACGACGGCCTGAAAGATGGGGCGGAGACGAACACCGGCAGCTTCATTTCGCGGGCCGACACCGGGACCGATCCCTACGACGCCGACAGCGATGACGACGGCGCACTCGACTGGTACGAGGTGGCCGCCAGTTTCACCAGCCCCCTCGATCCGGTGGAGAAACCGGAAGTCCCCTACCCGCTCCCCGACCCGGACGGCACCCCGGGAGCGACGGACAAGCCGGTCAAGGTCTTCATCATGGCCGGGCAGTCCAACACCGTCGGGATCGGGTATGTCAATGGCGCTAGCCCGGGAACACTGGAGACCATCGCCATGCGGGAGAACAAGTTTCCCAACCTCGTCGATGCCAACAACGAGTGGCTGGAACGCCGCGACGTCTGGTACGAAGGCGTCGTGACGGCCACGGCGAAAAAGTACCTCACCATCGGCTGCGGATCGGGTTCCGATCGCATCGGACCGGAGCTCGGCTTCGGCCACATCATGGGATGGTTCCTCGACGAACCTGTCATCATCATCAAGGCCTCGCAGGGCAACCGCTCGCTGGGCTGGGATTTCCTCCCCCCTGGCAGCGAGCGCTACGAATTCGGCGGCAACACCTACGCCGGCTACGGCGACACCACCCTGAAGTGGCCGACCGGAACGGTACCGGAGCCGGTCAACTGGTACGCCGGCAAGCAGTATGACGACTGCTTCGATGCGGCTCACGATGTTCTCGACAACTTCGCCACCAAGTTCCCACAGTACGCCGCCCAAGGCTACGAGATCGCCGGTTTCACCTGGTGGCAGGGTCACAAAGACCAGTTCGACGCCGGTCACTACGAGCGCTACGAGCTCAACCTGGCCAACCTCATCACCTCGTTGCGCACCGAGTTCAACGCGCCCGACGCCCCGGTCGTGGTCGGCACCATCGGCTTCAACGGCGGCGGCTACACCCCATCCACCCCCTACGGGAGGATCTATGCCGCCCAGCTGGCGGTCGGCGATCCGGTGGCCCACCCGGAGTTTGCCGGCAGGGTTCAGTCGGTCGACACGACCGGCTACTGGCGGGAGCGCGACGAGGCGCCCGGGGGCCAGGACTTCCACTATAACAACAGTGCCGAAACCTACATGCTCGTCGGCGATGCGCTCGGCCGGGCAATGATTGGCCTGCTCGAGGACGCCACCCCGCCATCACCCGACCCGCTGACCTTCGCCATCGATCCCACCCCCGTCGATGCCACCACCGTCGGCATGGTCGCCACCGTTGCCACTGACCCTTCCGGACCGGTCGAGTACTTTTTCGAAAATACGACCAACGGCGACAACAGCGGATGGGTCGCGAGCCCGGTGTGGAACAACACGAACCTGGATCCCGGCACCTACAGCTACCGGGTCAAAGCGCGGGACGGCAAGGGCAACGAGACCGAGTGGTCAGGGTCAGCCGAAGCTGCCCCGGGAGACGATATCACCCCGCCCTCACCCGATCCAATGGGCTTCGCCGCGCCTCCTGCGGAACTGGGGGAGGACTCGATCTCCATGACCGCGGAAGCGGCGACCGACATCAGTGGCGTGGAGTATTTCTTCGAGTGCACCACCGCCGGCGGCCACGACAGCGACTGGCAGGACAGCCCCACCTACATCGACACCGGTCTCTCGGCGGCCACCGAATACACCTACCGCGTCCGCGCCCGCGATAAGAGCAGCGGCCAGAACCCGACCGCGTTCTCTGATCCGGCCTCCGCGACGACGACGGCCCCCGACCTGACGCCACCCAGTGCCACCGGATTCGAACCTGCCAACGGGGCGACCGAGGTGGCCGCGGACAGCGATCTCGTCGCCACCTTCGACGAGGCGATCGTCTCGGGCTCGGGAGCCGTCACGGTGAAAAACTTGACGGACGCCACGGAATCGACCATCGCGATCACGGATTCTGCCCAGGTGTCCATCGCCGGTGCGGTGTTGACCATCAGCCCGGCGACCCCGCTATTGGAGGGGAAAGACTATGCGATCCAGATCGCCGCTTCCGCCATCGACGACCTTGTCGGCAACAGTTTCGCGGGCATCGCGGACGATACCACATGGGCGTTCGCCACCGCTGAGCCGCCCCCGATCGGGCTGGTCTTCAGCGAGGATTTCGAGAGCCCGGATGTCGATGCCAATGCGGGTGACGGGCAGACGAGCAAGACCCTCCCCGACAATGGGAACTGGGTCGGAGCCAGCCAAGGGTTCAATGCCACCCATCGTGGTATCACCGATAAGGCGGGCGGCGACTTCGCGGCGCAGGATCCGAACATGCAGGCCTTCGCCTTCCGCTACACGAACTCCGGTCTCACCACCGCCGAAGGCGTGATCGGCGCGCTGGCCGCCGGGATCACCTATACGGTATCCGCCGATGTCGTCCAAGACGGGGGCGGGAGCGACGGCACCGCCTACAGCATCCAGCTCATCGCCTTCCCGGCCGGTGTGGCCCGCAACGATTGCCGGGACGCCCCGGCGGGAAGCACCGTCCTGGCGACGAAGACCGGCAACGCACCCGGCGATGGCTCGTGGCTCACGGTCGATTTCGACTACACCGCCGAAGCGGGGAGCGCGGGGATCGGCAACGACGTTGGAATCCGCTTCATCGGTGCCACCAGCAGCGCGATCATCGACAACGTCGAAGTGACCACGACGGGCGGCGGCGGAGGTGGCGGAAACCTCTACGCCGATTGGATCGGAAGCTAGGCTGTCGGCGGCCTGACCGGATTCGCCGACGACCCTGACTTCGACGGCATCGGCAACGGGCTGGAGAACGTGTTCGGGACGGCGCCCGACGCGATGTCGCCCGGGCTGCGGTTCGCCGCGATGGAAGGGAGCACCTTCGTCTTCGTCCATCCCGGAAACGGAGCCGCGGCGGACGATATCGAGGCGGTCTACCAGTGGTCGTCGGATTTCCAAACGTTCTATGATGACGGCACGGGCGACGGGGCGACCACGGTGACATTTTCTCCGCAGGCCCCATCTGCCGGGACGGTCACCGTCGTCGCGGAAGTGACCGGCCCGGTCCCCACCCAAATCTTCGTGCGGATATCCGCAACCCAGCAACTCTAACGCCCCGTGACAGCCGTGATCGCATCGGGGCGGTTGGTCGGTGCGGTCGCGCTGGCCGCTTTGCTGGTCGCCCCGGCGACCTCGCCCGCGGGAACTCTCTTCAGCGAAGACTTCGAGAACCCGGAGGTTTCCGACTACGCCCAGGGAATCTCGCCCGAGAGTTGGGTTCGCGCGCGATCCGGCTTCAACTCCGGGCACCACGGCCTGACCAACAAGGCGGGCGGTGATTTCTCGGCCCCCGAGAGCAACGACCAGGCCTACGCCTTCCGCTACACCAACACGGGACTGACCACGGCGGAAGGGGTGCTGGGCCCACCGCTCGCGTTCGGCGGGGGATACCGCGTGTCGTTCGACGTCGTCCGCGACGCCGGCGCGAATGCGGGAGATGCCTACACGGTTCAGCTGATCGCCTTCGCCGACGGCGCTGACCGCACCGACTGTCGCAGCACTCCAGGCGGCAGCACGGTTCTCGCCGCGGCGGGCGGCGACGCGCCCGGTGACGGTTCGTTCGCGACGGTTCGCTTCGACTTCGTCCCCGACGAGCCGACCATTGCCGGGGACATCGGAAAGGATCTCGGGATCCGGCTGATCGGCCGGACCACCAGCGCGATCATCGACAACGTCCTTGTCGAAGCGATCCCCGGGAGCGCGCCCGGGTTCGAACTCATCACCACCGACCCCCCCGATGGCGCGACCGGGATCCAGATCGACCAGCCGATCCGCGCGATCTTCAGCCGCGACCTCGCGCCCGGAACCGGGAACGTCACGCTACGGAACCTGACCACCGGCACCGACGCGGTGATGCCGGTGGGCGACCTCCGCCTGACCGTCGCGGGCCCCTGCTTGGAGATCCGGCCAGGG
>CAZKYJ010000052.1:0-6236 GCA_964556355.1 uncultured Verrucomicrobiales bacterium
CAAGCCGGTCGCGGAACTCGAACCACTCCAGTTGATTGCGTTGATGGCAGGCGAGGCCGCACTCGATGAAGGCCATCGAAAGGATGCCCGGGATCTGTTTCTGCTCGGCCTATCCCAAGCACTGATCAACGACCCTTATCTAACCCAGGAGGATCAACCGTTTGCGGGTCGGATCAATCAGTTCCTCGCTGGATTGGCGCGTGCCTCGGACTCTCTTCCTTCTGCACCCGTGATTGCCATTGTGGCGGAGGGCAGCGAATGGCAGATCCGCCGAGGTGTTTCAAACGCGGAGCGACACGGAGAATGGAGGCTGCCCGGATTCGCAGCTGCAGGGTGGGACGAGATGAACACTCCGATTGCCTGGATGACGGAACATGGACATGAAGAGATCCCCGAACATGACCATCTTGAGAATGGGGATCGGTCGGTTCGCTTTCGAAAGGAATTCGTGGTGGATCCCAGCCTGAAGGATCGAAACTGGATCCTCAGGGTTCAGTCGAAAGAGGGCGCATCGGTTTGCCTGAACGGGATAGAGGTCGGACGAATCGCCGGCCCTTGGGCTCCAGGGGACACTGAGAGCTTTGTCGGAACCGGCGGCGCAGACCATTGCACGCAGTTTGTGATTGATGGGTCAGAGCTCCGAGATGCCGGCAATGCCATCTCGGTTCAGGTGGAATCCGCCGACGACTCGTCCGTGTTCATGGCCCAACTCCAGAGCGCTCCTGGACCCGGCCTTCTACATGTGCTATCCCGGCTGATGGAGGAGTTCGATCCACAGCCCGCCGTGGAACGTCTCCAGCACGAAACAGGACTGCGAGCGCCGAAGCTTCCAGAAACGTGGCGTCAGTTCTGCCTTGCTCAACTTGCAGGTCTTGCCGGTAATTGGGAGAGAGCTCTGCTCCTGATGGAGCAAGTTTGTGCCAAGACGCCACCCGGCACCGACGCAGCTCGGAAGGCCTGTAGGTTCCGGTGGTTCTGCCTGCGAGAACTCGGGCATGACGAGAATCGAACCGACGCCCTTCGTCGGGGCGTGCCGAAGAGATTGGACTCCACTGCACAAAACATGGTCGACCTGACCGACCATGTGAATGAGTACCTGGGAGGCGGCTGGTGGGATCGGGTAGAAGGAGGGGCGGGGTATTGGTACGGCATCGGGAATCCTGATCAGCGTTGTGGGCTACCTGGAGTGATCGACGTCGGGCCGCTCTCCTTCGATGTCCGGGGGATGGTGCGGCTCGGCGGGGCCCGCTTGGGGCGCGAAACAAGCATTGTAGAATACCCCTTGGAAGTCAGAGGAATCGAAATTGACGGAACGGTATCGACTCTTCATTTCCTCCATGCTGGAATGACGGCTCGCCGTGGTCGCTCGCCGGAATGGGGAAGCCGGGAGGTGATCGCCACTTACGAAGTGAGCTGGGTGGATGGGAAAACCGCCTCGGTTCCAGTCCGTGCGGACACGCGAGAATTCAACTTCTTCCTCAGTTCATCCCGAAAGGATCCAAACCGATACGGCGGAGCACGGCCAGGACTACTCTACTGGACAAATGTCATCCATAGCGGCATCAATGTCCTCTTCGTCCGCTCATGGGTGAACCCACGACCAGAGGTTCCCATCAAATCCATCGACATGGTCTCCGAGGAAAAGGATACCGAGCTGCTTCTCTTCGGCCTCACCGCCGATCCGGTTGGCCAGTGGAGCCTGAACCCGAAGCAGAGGGCGGACGCGGCGCTGCGATCCGGCCTCGACCTCAGAAGCGAGGTGGCGCAGGAGATCTTTGCCGACCTGGGTGAGCTTGCCCTGGAAGAAGCGGACCCGCTCTCGCTGATCCGGGCGGGAGCCGGTCTCGCAATTGCTGAGGATTCCAGCCGCTACCTGGACTTTTGCGGGCGTCTGGTCGACAACTTCCACGACTCTGACGATCCGCGTTTGCTTCATGCCGGCCACCAAACCTTGCTTCTGTCGGAAGCCGCTGCGCATCCGGAGCTCCTTCAAGCCGGACTGGAGAGGGCGCGCCGGCACTGCCTCCATTCGCCGGATGGCGTCATGGCGCCGCTACTGCCGGCGCTGGTGGCCTTTCGCGAGAACAGGATCTCAGAGGCTGGGCAGGTTCTGGACGCCCTCCCGACCGACGGCGACAGGCATCGTTCGCGAATGGCGCTGATCCTCCGCGCGATGACCGCATGGCATCTCGGCCAGCCGGACGAGGCGGTGCGTACCCTGAATGTGGCGGGATCGCTCGTCTTGGAAGAGCGGGTCGATTTGCGGCAGGGCGACTACGACGAAGGATGGGGAAGCCATCTGGTACGCCGGTCGTTTCTCAAAGAGGCGGAGGACCTGATCGGCGGCGACAGGACGGGCTGGGGCGAATTTGCAAACTACTCCGGCCCGCTCGATGAATCCGCCCCGCCGGTGGAGGCCACGCTGGTGGCGCCCGACGCGGAGTGGAATTGGCTTCATCCGGTGGACGGCGTCGATCCGGCGGAATCCGTCCCGAACTTTCACCGCCGGTTCTTCCAGTTAGGGTTCGACGATCGCACCTGGCGCCGCGGACGGGACAGCGGAGGTCTTGGTGGGTTCGGCTATGGTGACGAGTGGTTCACCGGAGTCGATATCGGGTTGCCGGAGTTGGTAGACGACAAGGGCAAAAGAGACGGGAAGTCCGCCTATTTCCGTCACGTGTTCATGACGGCCCGAGACCACAGCCACCTCGAGCTTCGTTGCCAGTTCGACGATGGGATCATTGTCTACCTCGACGGCAAGGAAGTCGCCCGTGATAACATGGAGCTGGCGGAGGAAAGCTACCTTCTCCCGGCAGAGAAAGCGGTCGGAGGCGACCGGGAACAATCCACTTACCGTATACCGCTCAAAGGCGTGACCCTGGCCGCGGGCCAGCACGTCCTCGCCATTTCTCTCCACAATCCCGCGAGCCCCAGCTCCGACCTCCGGATCGGAGGAATCACCCTCGTGGAAGTGAACCCGGACTCCGGCGAATGAATGGGCGGAGGCTTGGATCGGCAACCTCGTTGGCAACGGAGCCCTCCCGGTCTTGTTCACCCCGCTTGAGGCAATGGCCCACCAGCAACTCGCCAACCATGAGGACGCCAAAGCCCTCCTGGCCGACGCCCACGCCCAGATGCCAACCATGCGCGACCGAAATCCCTTGGAATCGACCAAGCAGTGGCAGGACCGACTGCGCTGCGAGCTTTTCCTCGAGGAGGCCGAGGAACTGATCGATCCCGCTGACTGAATCGACCCACGAGACCTGGGGAGCCGAAAAGAAGCTGTCTAACAAGTCATCTTAGTGCCGCGGCTTCCCCATCCCGAGGCGACAACCGGTATTCTAAACCTAGAATTCTCAGATTCGGTGCTGACAGGACCTTTTAGACAGCTTCTTAATCGGTCGGCAGCGCTCGGTGCCGACCCGAGCCGCTTGGCAGCAAATCCCCGCCCGGAGCCGGATTTCAGTGAAGTCTCGAATCCCCCCTCCCTGAGGCGGGTAGGGAATGCGAGGTAGCTGACCGGCTCCCAAGTTCGGAGCGTGGCGGCGGGGGCGAAGCCCAGCGCATACGCATCAAACATGACCCCGACAATTCGGACGAGATTGGACGGGGCCGCCGCGGCGCGAAGCGGCGCATTCTGACCGCCAACCAAGACCAGCACGAACGCCTCCGGTTGGGGCAATAGATTGGTGAGGAATAGCGTCTCGTAGAGTTAGAAGCTGTCTAAAAAGTCCTGTCAGCACCGACTCCAGATCGTTGAGGTCGGAAAGCAGGGCTGTCGCCTTGGGATGGGGAATCGTCCCTTCGGGCGGCTTCCCCAACGGCGGCAGGCTTCGTTGGTCGTCGGGCGCTGGGCCCGCCCAACTTCCTCCTCCCGCCTCGCCTCCCGCCGTTGGGGAAGCCGCGGCACTAACATGACTTTTTAGACAGCTTCTTAGCTACCCGAGCGCTCATTCCAGAAGTATGTTGGTGTGGCGCCTCTGCCATTCGTGGATCTCCTGATCAGTGAGATGCTCTTCCGCTGGAAGTTTCTGGATATCCTCCCGTGTCCCTCCTCTCAGGAACTCGATCTTCCCGTCGGACCACGCGAGGACGATGTCTCTTCCCCCCGAAATCCAGCGTGCCTGGAGTAACATGGACTCTCCCTCGATTCTCAATAGGGCGTGGGCTCTCGGGCTAGCGAGATCCCAGACGATCGCCTTGTCGTCCATTGCCCAGGTAAGCACGCGGGATCTGTCGGGACTCAATCGGACATCGCGCAGGCGCTGACTGTGCCCATTCGCCAAGGTCGTCACCAGTTCGCCGGTGCGCGAATTCCAAATGCGGGCGGTGCTGTCGGAGTAGCCGGCCAACACATACTCCCCTTCCTCGTCAAAATGGCAGCTCATAAGATTGCCGGCATTGCCTTGGAGAACATGCAAGAGTTCCCCGCTAGAGGAGTCCCAGATACGGATTTCGTTCTCCATCGCACCTGTCACCACACGGTGATCGACTGGACTGAAATCCATCATCACCAGCGGACTGATGTGTTCGATCCGGCGATGCAAAAGCCTCCCCGTGGCGAGGTCCCACACGCCGGCGGTCCTCGCGTTCATGCCGAGCACGGCAACCAGGGCCGAGTCATAACTGTAGACGGGCCAGCCGGCCTCGCGGGACTGCTCGAGGGTCACCCCCTGTTTCCCGTTCCGTGCATCGAAGACGGCCATCGCATCATCCTGATAAGCCACAAGGTTGTCGCCATCGGGAGTAAAGATTCCCGTAGACAGCGGGGCGGGGAAATTCAGCATATTAGAGCGGAGCCCCCCGCCCGTGCCGCGGATATTCTTTGAGAATCCGTCGGAACCGGGATTGATCTTGGTGATCTGCCTCCCGGATGTCGTATTCCAGAGATGCATCGATCCGGCCGCATCCAGTGAGGCGGCACGCCTGCCATCAGGGCTGAGATCGACCGCGATGACTTCGGACTCATGCCCGGAGTACGATTCTAGCAGCCGCATCTCCGGAAGGCTCCAGACCGATGCGGTCTTGTCGTAGGAGCCGGTCAGCAACAGGTTGCGAACGGGGTCGTGGTCGATTTGCAGTATCACATCCCGGTGCGCCTTCGTGTAGGGGCTCTGGGGTTCCGGCGAGGTCGTCCAGACCCGGGCACGCCCATCCTCGGAGGTCGCCAAGAGAAACCGGCCGTCGTGGGAAAATGAAATCTTGTCCAGAGCGACACCATCGGGTGAAATCCTCCTGATCAATTCTCCGGTGGGGACCTGATAGATGTTGACGATGGTACCGCCCGCCGTCACCGCGACGCAGGATTCATCCGGACTAAAGACACAAGCAATGCCAATTTGTCCAGAGATGGGCGTGGAACTGGGAGCCGAGAGACGGGACTCGATCTCTTCCGATTCGATATTCCATATGACGCTCGTGCCACTTCTTCTCATGGTCACCGCATACTTTCCCCTGGGAGAAATGGCCTGATACGCCAGTGACTCGGCCTCCAGATCTTCAAGTGCGCTGCGGGTGCTCACATGCTCTCCCTCGGGAAGGGTCCACTCGCGGATGGTTCCGTCGATGGATGCCGTCCAGAACGTGCCTGGCGAGCTCTGGTCACCCGATCCGGAAGCAAACCGGACGTCCCGCACATCGTACTTGTGCGGTGTCTCTCCTTGCTCGTTTGGATTCTCGCATTCCGCCCGCAAGACGAGCCCGCGTGAAGTTCTCTCCCAGATACGGACAGCACCTCCCATGTGGCCGGTCACGACGTACCTTTCGTCCGGACTCCAACGGGCAACCCATGGTGAGTAACCCGACAACTCATCTTCATGGCGGGAAAACTTCTCTTCCGAGAGGACGTCCCAGACGACCGCTCTGTTCGAGAAGGTAAATCCGACGAGATGTTGGCCGCTCGGGCTCAGATCGATCGCGATGGCGGGTTCTCGACCCGTGGAGTAGGTGGCGATCTCCCTCTCCAAGGGAAACTCGAAGGCCTTGATCTCTCCGCTGCTGTGGTAGAAGTAGATCGATTTGTCGTCCGGAGAAAAGAACCCTCCGTTCAACCCTCCCGGCGTCTCCCACGGGAAGTACTGCCGGACCACCACGGCCTCGCCGCCCCCCCAGAAGCGGGCGGAATCCATGTGCTCGTCTTCGGTGGTGCGTTCCGGCAGATTCGTCGAGTAGTCTCGCCAGGCCTCGTTGGCCAGCCACGCCCATTCAAAGTTGCGGAATCGCTGCGGCGTATTGCG
>CAZKYJ010000052.1:6246-12903 GCA_964556355.1 uncultured Verrucomicrobiales bacterium
GGCTCTCGGAATGTCGGAAAGGTAGCGGCCGCGGTCGGACTCCAATTTCGCTTTTTCGGTGGCCCTTTCCGCATTTCTCGCCAGCACGGCCTCCTCGTTTGCCCGCCCCTGTTCCCGTATTGCCCAGAGCAAGCCCACGCTCGTGCCGAGCAGCCCCAGTACCAGCGCCGAGGCCACCAGACCCGCCACCACGACTTGGGTGCGGTAGCGACGCACAAATTTCCGCATTCGATAGCGGGCAGAGGGTGGACTTGCCTCCACCGGCTCATCACGAAGGTGCCGCCGAATGTCCTCGGCCAGTCCGTTCGCGGTTTGATAGCGCCTCGACCTGTCCTTCTCCAAACATTTCATCACGATCCAGTCGAGGTCGCCCTTCAGGGCGTTGACGCAGACGTAGAGCGTTCTTTTTTCGTTGGCTGTGGTGATCCGGGACTGCGTCTCGGTCAGCCTCCGGCTGGGCTTGGGTGGTTCGTCTTCCTTGATGATACGTCGCATCTCGTCGTATCCGGCGGAGAGGAGGGACTTCTGGTCGAAGGGGGGCGAGCCAGCCAGAACTTCATAGAGCAGCACCCCGAGGCTGTAGACGTCAGCGCGGGTGTCGATGTCCAGCCCGCTCATCGCGGCTTGCTCGGGGCTCATGTAGGCGGGCGTTCCCAGGAATTGTTCGAAGCGGGTGAAAAGGGTCTTCTCGGTGAGCTTGCTGTGTGTCGCCTTGGCAATCCCAAAATCGATCACCTTCACGGTTGGTTTGTCGGCATGGAGGGTAATCATCACATTCGACGGCTTGAGGTCGCGGTGGATGATGCCTTTTTGATGGGCGTGGTTGACCGCCGAGCACACGTCACGGAAGAGGTCCAGCCGTTGGGGCAGGTCGAGCTTCTGGTCGTTGCAAAATTGGGTGATGGGGACTCCCTTGACCAGCTCCATGGCGAAAAAGGGCCGCCCACTTTCGGTGGCTCCGGCTTCGAGCACATGCGCGATGTTGGGGTGATCCATCATGGCGAGTGCCTGGCGCTCGGCCTCGAAGCGGGCCAGAACTTGCCTCGTGTCCATCCCGGCCTTTACCACCTTGATCGCTACCATCCGGGAAATCGGCTTCGTCTGCTCGGCCATCCACACCACGCCAAATCCGCCTTCCCCGATCCGCTGGCGCAGGATGTAGGGCCCGATACAATCGCCCTCGGTCTCCATGACGGTGGCTTGGAAGTCCTCCGGCCCGAGCGTCTCGCCCTCTCCGTTGGCGAAGAAGGTATCGGCACTGTCGGAGTCCACGAGGAGTCTCTGCACCTCCAAACGGAGCTCGGCGTCGTCGCCACAGGCCTCTTCAAGAAAGGTGTTGCGAGCCTCTTCGCTGAGCGGTTGGGCACGAACGAAAAGATCCTTGGCAGCGGTACTCATGGCGGGTCTCCGGATACACGCGTCGCCAGTATAGAAAATCCGACAGACTTCGTGAAATTTTTTTCCCGGTGACGGGCAAAAGCCCTGCAGCTTACCTTTTCAGGGCCCGGTACAACCACACCTTTGCCAGGGTCCAGCGGCGTTCGACGGCGCGCTCGCTCATCTCCAGCAGAGTGGCGATCTCCTTGTGGCTCATACCGCCGAAGAAACGGAGCTTCACGATCTGGGCGTCCACCCCGCTTTCCTCCCCGAGTTGATCGAGCACCTCGTGAATCCCGAGCAACCGCTCGTCGGCCACCGCGGTCTGGATTGGCAGGTCGTCCTCGAATGGAACTGGCTCCCGGCTCCCGCCACGCTTTGCGGCCATCCTTCGGCGGGCGGCTTCCACGAGAATCCTCCGCATCGCCTCGGTGGCCGCGGCAAAGAATTGCCTGCGGTCGCGCCACTTCTCCGGGGCGGTTTTTTCCAAACGCAGCCACGCTTCGTGAACCAAACCGACCGCATTCAGCGTGCGATCCCGCCTCTCGGCCACCATACGTCCCTGCGCGATGCGATGCAGTTCCGCGTACAATTCCGCAAACAACTTGTCGTCGCGGGAGTCGGGAGAGGCATTCAGCCAGCCGGTGTAGTCGGGCATCGCATCAGGATCGTACCCTCGGTTCGGTCGCTTTGCTCGATCGAAATTCGTCAAGATTTGCGGAGAACCGCCCACTCGATCGGCAGGGCGGTTAGGAAGAATCCGGGGGAGCATGAGACGGGGTCTTATCATGCCTCGGGGCGATTGCCCGCTGCGCTCTCGCCACCGGCCCGAGGTTAGCCGACAAGTGACGCGTGGAGACGAGGGGCTGTGGCCGGCGGGTTCGCTCGCTTGCGACTCCACGGTGTCCATGGTTTCATGGGGCATGCTCCCGCTTTCACCGCATCTTTTTTGGGACGCCCACCCGGAGGAGGTGGACCTGGAGCGGCACGCCCCTTGGCTGGTGAAGCGGGTTCTGGAGTACGGACGTTGGCAGGATTGGCGGATCCTTGTGGCAACGTATGGCAAGGATCGGCTCGCGGAGATCGTGGTTGGAATCCGCTCCCTCGACCCCAAGGCTGCCGCATTTTGCCGGGTCTTTTTCTCTCTGCCAGCTTCTGCACTCCGATGCTCCGCTTCGATTCCATCCCCGACGCCGTCCGAGACCTGCTGACCGCGCTCTGCGGATCACCGGTCGTCCACCAGTTCGCCTTGGGCGGTGGAACTTCGTCGGCCCTCCGGTTTGGGCATCGCCTCTCGGTGGATCTCGATTTCTTCTCAGCCGACCGGTTCCACCCGGAAGCGCTCCTCAGGCGGGATGGCTTCCCTCCCCACCACACGGTCCTCCAACGTTCCGCAGGTTCTCTGGCTGCCGACTGTGGCGGAGTGAAGGTCGAGTTTCTCGAACACGCCTCTCCGCTCCTCGAATTGGTTGAGACGGTCGATGGAGTCCCGCTCCTTTCCTTGCCAGATGTCGCAGCAATGAAGCTCGACGCCATTGCCAATCGCGGATCAAAGAAGGACTTCTTCGACCTGACCCGCATCTTCGACGAAGTCAGTCTGGAGGGTTGCCTCGGCTTCTTCGAACAGAAGTACCCAAACACCGACCGCTTCGTCGCGATCCGCAGCCTGGCGTGGTTTCAAGAGGCAGAGCACGAGCCGGACCCGATCGCGCCGGAAGGACCGTCCTGGGAAGAAGTGAAGCAACGGGTCTCGCAGGCGCTGGCGGGTTTGTCTTGATCTATCCTCGGGACGCACCCCTCTGGAAGGCAAACGGGCGAGGCGGACACCACTCGCGCCTGCACTGCCCGTTCAATCAATTTCGATCGCTGAGTGCCACCCCGATGACCGTTCAGTGGCGCAGGTCGGTGCTGCTCTCGACGGTGTAGGTGATGCCGGGGGTGACCTGAGCCCGAAGAAGTGGACGCGCCAGAAATGAAGTTCTACCTCACAATCAGAGAGCAGAACGAATGAAGAGAAGCAGATTCAGCGAAGGGCAGATCATCGGGATCCTCCGGGAGGCGGAGGGCGGGAGCACGGCCAAGCACAACGTCAGCTAGGCGACACCCCACGCCTGGAAGCGGAAGTATGGTGGTATGGACGTCGGGGAGGCGCGAATACAACGAGGAGCGGCCGCACAGCTCGCTGTGGGACCGGCCCCCCTCCGCGTTCGCGGCCAGCTGCGAAATGAAGCTCCTGCCTACGGCCTCGGCTCCATCTCGCAGCGCCGGCACAGGCCGGGCATCAAACCCAATACCCAACCGAAACACCGCCCCGGCAGGACTTCCGCTTGGAACTGTCCAGCTTGCGGGTCCAGATCCTTCCACCGCGAACCCGTTGATCTTGTCCTCGACCTCTCAAGTTCAGTACCTTAGTCTCACCCAAGAGGATGACGAACCGAGACGAGATCACAGTGGTACTCGAGGCGGTTTCGCAAGGCGAATGCTCGTCCGAGCGCCTGCTGCCGATGGTGTACGAGGAGTTACGCAAGCTCGCCTACGCCCGCATGGCGAACGAGCGGGCTGGTCACACCTTGCAGGCCACTGCACTGGTACACGAGGCTTGGCTGCGATTGGCGAGAGCGAGCGACCAGGAGTGGAGCAGCAAAGCTCACTTCTTCGCCGCGGCGGCTGAGGCGATGCGACGGGTGCTGATCGACCGAGGGCGGAGCAAGCACGCTGCCCGTCACGGCGGTGGCTGGAAGCGGGTCGGGTTCGAATTCATCGATCAACCCGCCGACGCTCCAGACGACACCCTGCTCTTGATCAGCGAGGCAGTCGATGCCCTCGCGGATGAGGATCCGAAGGCCGCCGAGTTCGTGAAGCTGCGTTTTTTTGCGGGGCTGACCGTCGAGGAGGCCTCCTTGGCTCTCAATGTCACGGATCGCACCGGACGACGCTATTGGCGCTTCGCCCGCGTCTGGCTGCACGAGCATCTCAACCGCGAGGGCGGGCCGGCCGAAGGAGCGGCCCGGAAGCCATGAGTACCGGCGCGAACCAGCGGCCGATCGCCCGGTGCATGTCCGGTTTGCAGAACGGATCTCGCCTTGCTGTGCGAGGGCCCTGCTGAACTCAGCGAACAATCTTCGGGGCCGCCATGATCATGGAACGGAACAAGCTGCTGCGAGAGATCTTCGTCGAAGCCGCGGAGATCGAGGACGATGGCGCCCGTGCTGCCTACCTCGACGGGGCCTGTGCCGGCGACGCCGATCTGCGGGAACGGATCGAGACCCTCCTCGCCCTTGAGTCAGCACGCGATCTGCCCCGCGACGCGGACTCCGCGGACCTTACCGATACAGATTCGCTCCTCGGCTCACACATCGGCACCTACAAGGTGCTTGAGCGGATCGGGGAAGGCGGTTGTGGGGTGGTCTACATCGTTGAGCAGGAGCGACCGGTGCGGCGCAAGGTCGCCCTCAAGATCATCAAGCTCGGGATGGACACACGGCAGGTGGTGGCACGATTCGAGGCGGAACGCCAGGCCCTCGCCATGATGGATCACCCCGGGATCGCGAAGGTGTTCGAGGCGGGCGCCACCGAAGCGGGGCGGCCCTACTTTGTCATGGAACTGGTGCGCGGCATCCCACTCACCGACTATTGCGATCATCAACAACTGGGAACGCGGGAGCGCCTCGGCCTCTTCCTGCAAGTCTGCCATGCCGTGCAGCACGCCCACCAAAAGGGAATCATCCACCGCGACCTGAAGCCGTCCAATGTCCTCGTTACCGAGATCGACGGTATTGCCCAACCCAGGATCATCGACTTCGGGATCGCCAAGGCCACCGAGGGGCGTCTCACCGAAGCGACACTCTTCACCGCCTTCGAGCAAATGGTCGGAACGCCGTCCTATATGAGCCCCGAACAGACTTCGTGTGTGGCGGAGCGCATCGACACGCGGAGCGACATCTACAGCCTCGGCGTCCTGCTTTACGAACTGACCACCGGCGAGACTCCCTTCGATTCGCGGGCGTTGCTGACGGCCGGGCTGGACGCCATGCGGAGCACCATCATGGAGAAGGTTCCTCCCCGGCCATCGATCCGCCTCGGCAGCATGACGCACGACGAACTCACCACGATCTCTCACGCCCGGGGCAGCGAGCCGCCCTGGGTCATCGATCAGATTGCCGGCGACCTCGACTGGATCATCATGAAGTGTCTCGAAAAGGAGCCGCCTCGCCGCTACGAAACCGCCAACGGCCTAGCGACCGACATTCAGCGGCACCTCCAAGACGAACCCGTCCTCGCCCGCCCCGCCAGCCGCCTCTACCTTCTGCGCAAGTCGGTTCGTCGGAACAAGCTCGCCTACGGCGCGACCGCCTCGGTCGTGATTGCCTTAGCCGTCGGCTTCGTGCTCGCCTCCCGACAGGCCGCCCGGGCTCGGCGGGCCGAGAAAGAATAGCACCACCTTCGCATGGCGGAGCAGCGTCTGCGCGACGACGCTGAACTGGCCTTGCGGGCGGTCCAGATGGACGATGAAAATGCCTTCATGGCGCTGGGCGACGCGGATGAGACGGCCAGGTTTCTCACCCGCGCCGTCCAACGATGGCCTGACCACTTCCACCTCTGGTATCGCAAGGGGCGCCACGAGGATACCCTGGGGCGAGCCGAGGACGCCCGCGGAAGCTACAGCCGTGCCATCGCATTGATCGGCAGCGATCCGAATCCCAACCAACTCGCCTTCCTGTCCAGCGCCCTCAAGTCCCGCGCTCTTCTTCTGGAAGACCTCGCTCTCCCGGAGAACGCTCGACAGGACATCGATCGATACTGTATGATCAACGGCCTTCCCGTCCGCCGGGCTGATGCCCCACCCGAGACCATCGATCTGAGTCTCTACGTAAACTTCGGCCTTCGCGAAAGCATCCACAACCAAATTGTCTTGCAGGGAAACGACTTCCGGGAATTGCCTGTGCACATCCAGGACTTTGGCACCGGACAGCCTTTCGACGTGCGGGGGCTCATCTCACTCGACCGCGACGAAGCTGGCGGACACGACATCATCGCCCCCGAAGCCGTTCGCGACATTCGGATGCGAAGGAAATTCCGGCGCTTGCACGCCCTGCTTGGGACCGGTTGGGCGGTCGACGAGGGCACTCAGATCGCCACCCTCGTGCTCAATTACACCAACGGGCAACGCACCGAACTGCCCATCCAGTACGGTGTCCACGTGCGGGACATGATCCGGCCTGCTTCCGAATCCACCGATGCCATTCCCCAACAACACGGCGCATTGGTCTGGACCGGAGC
>CAZKYJ010000053.1:0-5090 GCA_964556355.1 uncultured Verrucomicrobiales bacterium
GCCGCTTTGACGACCAGGCATCGCGAGCCGTGTCCGATCCCCCGGCCGAGACCGCCCATTCGATAATTCGATCCGGGAACGGGAGTAAGGATGCCGGCATGTGACCACGGCGCACTCCGCTACCAACACCGCGAGGTCGGTGCTGGCAGGATTTTTTCAGCAGCTTCTTAGACCGCGATCCCCGAGCTATGAACTACGAGATCGACGGACACTCTTACACCGATATACTGCAACGGTTGCTCAGCACGATCGCCGCCTGGCGCCCCTCAGCAGGCGACGCCGATGTCCATCCCCCGCAACACCCACCCTCGCTCCGGTGCCGACATGCATCGACGGGCGTCCGATCCCCGATGCCCCCCATCCAGATCCGCCACTCCGACCGAGCCGCCAGGGCCAAGGTGCTCGTAGGGATCGCCTTGCTCGGCTTCGGGGAAAACTCCGTCGCCGGGCGCTCCAATCTCGCGCAGTTTCAGAGCGCCTCCGCCAGCGATGAAAACGGGGACTACGCCGCGGCTTTCGCCGTCGACGGGATCGTCAGCAACTTCCACTCGTTCCGCTCAAGCAACACCAGCGACCCGCATTGGCTACAGGTGACCTTCCCGCGGCCCCTCACCGTAGGCAGTGCCCATCTCTATCTCGGACTGGACAACGGAGCGGCGAAAGGGCTCGCGCACTTCAAGATCCAGTTCCGCGACGGTGGCGGCACCTGGGTCGATATCCCCGGAACCGAGATATTCGGGAATACCGCGACCGAGCTCGTCGTCCCATTCCCCACTGCGCAGACCGCCGACCGGTTCCGGCTCTACACGGACGACAACGGGAACCGCATCGTCCGCGAGATCGCACTTTCCCCCCCGAACCTCGTGGGGGGCAACGACGCGGGCTAGCCACTCGGCACGGACGTGCGGCTCAGCCTGGCCCACCGGCGTCCGGCCACTTTTGACAGCATCAACGGGAACAACTATCCCAAGCACGCGGTCGATGGCTACGTCGACAACTCCGCCCGCCGAATATGCCTCTTGGGCTTCCGAAGCATTCGGCGGTGCCGGTGCCGCCAGCAGCGGGTTCACCGACGACTTCGACTCGGACGGCAGAGTGAACCTGCTGGAGTTCGTCTTCCTTTCCGACCCCACCCGTCCGGAAGGCGGGCCGTTTCACATCCGGAGATCCGGCGCGGCAGAGCTCCAGTTCCATTTCCCGTGGAACTGGCGCAATACCGGTTTTTCCTGGCGGATCCGCCACGGCGGTGACCTCTCCCAGATAGCGACCTGGCCGGCAATCGATCCGGGAGCCCTCCAGGTCACGCGGAGGGGCGACATCGACGAGATCGTCGTCACCCCGACGGAAGTGCTCCCCACCACCGGCTACTTCGTGCTGGAGATCGTCCCCGCCACGTCCCAATGGTTCCTCGGTGAAACGATTCTTCCTATCCTTGCTTGGCGCCATGGCGGCGACCGCGGCCGTCGCTGTGTCCGCCGAACGTCCGAACGTGATCTTCATCTTGGCGGATGACCTCGGCTGGGCTGACACCACGCTTTACGGCCACACCCGGCTCTACGCCACACCGAACCTGGAGCGGCTCGCCGCGCGGGGCATGCTCTTCACCCGCGCTTACGCCTCCAGCCCGCTCTGCTCGCCGACGCGGGCGAGCATCCTCACCGGCCAGACCCCGGCGCGCACCGGATTCACCGCCCCGACCGGCCACACGGGAAAAGCGGTCCTCGAAGCGACCGTCAGCCCGAGTTCGGCACCCGGTAACAAGGCGCTTGCGACCGAATCGATCACCCGCCTGAACCCTGACAACCCGACACTGGGAAGGCAGTTCCAACAGGCCGGCTACGTCACCGGGCACTTTGGAAAATGGCATCTCGGCCCGGAACCCTACAGCCCGCTCGAACATGGCTTCGACGTGGACGTCCCCCACTTCAACGGGCCGGGTCCGGCCGGCAATTTCGTCGCCCCGTGGAAGTACAAGGACTTCGAGCCCAACCACCCCGGTGAGCACATCGAGGACCGCATAGCCGAGGAGGCGGTCGCATGGATGGGTTCGCTCCCGGAGCACCAGCCATTCTTCATGAACTACTGGATGTTCTCCGTCCACGCGCCCTTCGATGCGAAGGAGGATCTCGTGGGAACCTATCGCCGGAAAATCGACCGCAACGATCCGCAGCACTCCCCCACCTACGCCGCCATGGTGCATTCGTTGGACGACGCCGTGGGCACGTTGCTCGACGCCGTAGACAAGACCGGACGGAGAGAGAACACCATCATCATCTTCACTTCGGACAATGGCGGGAATATGTATAACGGCATTCGCGAGACCGGGCCGGATGGTGCCGACTTTGTTACGACACCGACGAGCAATGCCCCCCTGCGCGGGGGCAAGGCAACCCCGTGGGAGGGCGGCACCCGGATCCCCCAGATCATCGTGTGGCCCGGGGTGACGTCGCCCGGATCGGTCACGAACACCGTCACCAACTCCGCCGATTTCTACCCCACGCTCCTCGGCGGCATCGGCATCGGCCTCCCCGATGACCATCCGATCGACGGCGTCAGCCTCATGCCCGCCCTCCGCGGTAGCAGGATGGAGCGACCCCCGATCATCTCCTACTTCCCCCACAGCCCCCCGGTGCCCGACTGGCTCCCTCCCTCGATCACCGTGACGGATGGCGATTGGAAGCTCCTCCGCCTCTTCCACCAAGGGGAGGACGGCGCACACGACTACCGTCTCTTCGACCTGGCCGCCGACAGGGGGGAGTCGGACGATCTCGCGGCCAGCCATCCTGAGAAAGTGCGGGAGTTGGACGGGGTGATCGAAGCCCACATCGCCGACACCGGGGCGGTCGTCCCCCAGCCGAATCCCCGCTTCGATCCGGCGCAGCACCACCCGGAGCGCATCGGGGTGCAACCGGGAGGGCTCAAGGTGGCCGGCGGCGGTTCGAGAAAGACTCCCCCTAGGAAGGACGAGCGCTAAGATCCGTCTCGAGCGGTCGTAGCCTCCCCGCCTCGAGAGCGAAAACCTCGTCGGCGAGACCCGCGGCTTCGAGGGGGTCGTGCGTGACATAGAGCATCCCGATGCCGAACGATTCTTTGATCTCGCAGAGATAGCGGTTTAGCCGGGTCTTGAGCTCGGGGTCGAGGTTCGAGAGGGGCTCGTCGAGGAGGAGGAACTGCGGCGCGGCCAAGAGCGCCCGCGCCAGGGCGACGCGCTGTTTCTCGCCGCCGGAGATCGCGTCCGTCGGGCGGTCGAGCAGCGGGGCGATATCCAGTATCTCGATCACCTGATCGGGGGTCAGCCGCGGCTCGGAAGCATCCCGCCGGTAGCCGTAGAGGATGTTGCCGCGGACGTTGAGATGCGGGAACAGGGCCAGGTCCTGCGGGAGGTAACCGATGCGCCGCCGGTGGACGGCGACCGCGACCTTGGTTGACGTATCTGCCAGCACGCGCCCGCCGAGCACGATGCGGGCCGAAGGCGCCCTCCGCAATCCCGCCACCAGCTCGAGCAGCGTCGTCTTGCCAGCCCCGGACGGCCCGGCGATCACGGTCACGGGAGCGCGGAACTCGACGTCCACCTCCAGGGTGAAGCGCTCGAGCGGGAGCCTGACCCGTTGGAGTTGCAGGCTCATCGGGACCGGCGCGATAGGAGTTCGCTCGCCCAGACCGCCCCGAATGCGATGGCGACCGAGATCCCCAGCAGCCAGAGCGCGCGCTCGTCGTCGCCGAACTGCACGGATTGGTAGATCGCCAGCGAGAGGGTGGAGGTCTCGCCGGGGATGTTGCCCGCGATCATGATGGTCGCGCCGAACTCGCCAAGGGCGCGGGCGAATGCGAGCACGGCGCCGGCGGCCAATCCCCTTCTGGCGAGCGGCAGGGTGACCGTCACGAAGACCCTCCATGGGGGACGCCCGAGCGTCCGGCCCACCGCTTCCAGCCGCGGGTCGACCTCCTCGAAGGCGACCCGCGCCGCACGGACGAACAAGGGGAAGCTCATCACCGCCAGGGCGACGACCACGCCGCGCCAGGTGAACGCGACCTCGAGGCCGGTGTGATGCAGCAACCAGCCACCGAGCGGCCCGTTGGCGCCCAGGAGCTTCAATAGGATCAGCCCGGTCGCGATCGGCGGCATGACCAGGGGCAGTGCCACCGCCGTCTCGACCAGCGATTTACCGTACCAGTCGCGGCGCGCGAGTAGCCAGGCGAGCGCCAGCCCAGGGGGGACGGCCACGAACGTTCCCAGTGCCGCCACCCATCCGGTGAACCCAACGAGCTGCCAGATGTCCGGGGCCATCGTCGGTTAGCGGGTGCTCTGCCCCGGGACGAGGAACCCGAACTTCTCGAAAATCTGGGCCGCCTCCTCCCCTCCGAGGTAGAGGAAAAACCGGCGCGCGGCCGCCGGTTCGCGAGCAGCTTTCAACACCGCAACGGGATAGCTGATCGGCGCCCCCCGGGCCGCGGGAATCGCCCAGGCGACCTCGACCTTGTGTGAGATGGCGGCGTCGGTCCGGTAGACGATCCCGGCCTCGATGTTTCCGGATTCCACGGCCAGAAGCGCAGCTCTGACGTTCTCGGCCGGCACCACCTTCCGCGCGACCGTCCCCCAGACCCCGATCGATTCAAGCAACGCCTGTCCGTATTTCCCTGCCGGCACCGCCCGCGGGTCCGCCATCGCCAGCCTCCGCACGCGCGCCAGTTCACCGGCACCCGAGATCCTGGTGCCGCTCCCTTTGCCCACCACCACGACCAAGGTGTTCGACAAGAGGCTCCGGCGCCTCCCGTTGTCCACGAGCCCCCGTTCTGCCAAAGTGTCCATGCTCGCCTCGTCGGCCGAGAAGAACAGGTCCATCGGAGCGCCCGACTCGATCTGCCGGGCGAGGGTATTCGACCCCGCGAGGTTCAGCACGATGGTGTCCCCACCCTCCGCTTCGTAGGCGGTAGCCACCGCCCTCATCGCGTCCGCCAGGCTCGCGGCCGCCGCCACGCGAACCTTGGCGCCGGTGGCATTCCCCGACGATAGTGTCGCGAATGCCAGCGCACAGAGAATCGAGAAGTAACGGCTGAGTCCCATGCGGCGAGTGTAGTTCGCACCCCGC